>CAZKPY010000010.1:913-12115 GCA_964554815.1 uncultured Candidatus Saccharibacteria bacterium
AAAGAATTTGGAAACGGAGATATCGAATTGGGTAAAAAACTCTGGGAATCAACCGTATTGGGAATCACAGATTGAAATTCAGAAACCACCTTATAAAGTATATAGCGACAATTGTTGCTTTATACTTTTTTTATTACCCAGTAGGTGATTTTGCGAAATCACAAAAAACACCCTTTTGGGGTGCTTTTTGTATTATTTCATCGCAAGGATAGTAGGCGCATCGATGTTTGAAATCTCATCCATGGCTTTATAAATAATTTTCTTATAATCGGAACGAACCTGATTATAAGCTGAGAGAATACCAGCGGTATCCTTTCCTGCATAATATCGAGCAGTCTTTGGATTGTTTCCAGAAATATTTTTCATGGTTGTCTCGATTGCATCCTCGTAACTCGAGAAGTTAATCTTACATGATCCATATCCGAATGGACTATAGGTTACACGATTACAATCGTGTTTACCTCCAGTAGATTCGAGTAATCCAATCGCAGGGAGCAATCGCCAATCGACATTATATTTATCAGCTGCCTGCACGAATGCAAGACCGTGGCCAGCCAATGGCAAGTCACCTTTGGCGATAAAGAATGCGTCGATTTTTGCAGCACGTTCTGCAACGGTTAGTCCATCGACTAACTTTTCAGAAACGATTGCTGATTCTCCACCGAATAGCAATGGCGCCTCGGCAAGAGAGTTGTGTGTCCAAAGTGAAGTTATCAAGACCGCAAGCATAAGCGTTGCAACCGTTGATAGCTTGAATACTGTTTTGTAAAAATTACTAATAAATTTTTGGACACTTTTTAAAATAGTTTTTATATATTTGGGCATAATTGACGGTATGTGCTCCGTCAAACACAATGTCTGATTGTTATACTCGGCTGGGTTTGAGATTCCCGAGGGTTTCTGAAACCTAACTGGTATATAAAATACCCGAAATGGGCACAAGCACAGTGTAGCACAGTCCACCCTTGTTGTCAATAGATTTATGTGGTATAATGACAAAATTAGGCAAAATAGCCTTATTTTATAAGGGTTTAGTCCGATTGGTCAAAAGGCCAAAATCGTCAGTTTTACCAGTAATTTCGACCAAAGTCCACTTTATGAACCTGATCCGAATAAAAGCTCATCCAAAGTCAAAACACGAGTCAACTACCGAGATTTCTGACCAAGTTTTAGAGATTTGGATCCGAGAACCGGCTGAAAACAACCTTGCAAACCATCGAATCCTTGAAATTACAGGAGATTTTTATCAAATTCCTATAAATAAACTACGGATAATTTCTGGTCATCATGGACCGACCAAGAAAATCCAAATTCTGGAGTAATTACAAAGAAAACCATCGTTTCTGATGGTTTTCTTATTTTATAAGCCTTTTTAGTATTATCGAGAGAATAGGAATCTCAGGTTAAAGAAGAATTTTTCACCTTTTGATGCTTTTGCCTCCTCGAGAAGCTTTTTAGCACCTTCTTTATCTCCTGCTTTTCGTAGATCCTTTGCTCGTTCCATAGTAGCTCGTTTGTCGTCACCTGAACGTGGTAATTCTTTTGCAATTTTATCAATGGCTTTTTCTGGAATACCTGCATCCTGTAAAATTTTCTTTGCACCTGCAATATCTCCTGATTTTTGGAGCTCTTTTGCCTGCTGTACAGCGTGTTTCATGTCTTCACTCTTTTGCTGTGGCAACACTACTGGCAATCCAGCAGCGGTCAAAACTGCTTTAGCTTCTGTAATTTTACCAGCATCGAATAGTTTTCTAGCTTGCTCAATTGCTAATTTTTGAGCATCAGTGAGTTTTTCTTTCATGTAATCCTTGACCATTGGTATGATCATCGGATCAATTTTTGCAGTCACCAGAGCTGCCTGCGCAGCTGCAACATCACCTGACTGATATAATCCGTAGGCTTTTACCAGTGCAGTGAATTGTTCCTGAGAAACTTTACCTGCGAATGGTGTATTAACCAACGCTGCTGTAAAAGCTGCATAGTTATTTGATTTTATTGATGCTTCAATGTTTGTTTTTGTAGCAATCATTCCCTGATTTTTATTCTCTGGCCCTTTTTCTCGCATTTCTTGTTTCATTTCACCACGAAAAGTAACCTTTCCGCCATTTTCCTCTGCAAACGCATGTGGTGCATATAATACCAACATCATGAGTCCTGCAATTGATAATGTTGTTATACTGAATTTTTTCATAAATATGATATTAATGTGGATTAAAGATTAAAGCGATGTAACTGCTGATTTCATACCAACATCATGAGGTCGTTCGTTGATAATTTCACGTTCTGCACGACATGCTGTCGCTGCAGTTTTATAAGTTGCATACGCAGAATTACGAACAGACTTCATAGTCGTATGAGCTGATTTTGAACTTGTTGAAAATGCAATCCATGCATTTTTTCGGGCAACCATTCGGTCAGAACGAGTTGCTCCATCTAATGCTGCAATGAGAGCTGTTTTTCGAGTCTCAAGAGCTGTATTAATTGATGTATTAAATGCATTATGTCCTGCAATAATTGCATTCTCACGTGCAGTAATCGCTGTAGTAATACATGTTTTTACATCTGCTGGTAATGGCCCTGAAACACGATTATCATCGTTGTTACCATTTGCAAAAGCCATTGTTCCCATAAACAAACCTAACATAATTACGGCTAAATATTTCATAGATTTTTTGATTAAAATAATAATGGATACTCTCTTAATCTGTATCCTTATTAGTTAGTACGTTGTCCTATTTTGTTTTATTACAAACCAAAAAAAATGAAATGAATTGGATTAGTTGTCAATTAAAACATTGCAGACCTCCTGTATTGGGGCGTCTATTTTATTAGCTTCTTTTGATTGATTAAAGATCAACAACGCATCATTATAGAATAATCTCTGTGAAAACCTACTAAATTTGTTTTGTTCCCAAGGAAACACCTGACATGCTGTAAAGGTGAAATCACCAGACCATATACCAACAATACGAACAGAATCTCGTGTACTAACAGTATCCATTGATTTTGGTAATAAATATTTCGTATCTATGGTCCATTGATAACCAATAGAATCATAGAGCACAATACTCTTGTCAGTTCTACTGATAACAGAACCCGAGATTCTACCTCGATTTGGCTGTGACCATATAAAATTCTCGAGCACTACAACAGGTGCATATGCCAGATTCATCGCTCGATTACCGAATAATAATCCTGTTGCCATTGCAACAATGATACTTGAAATAATGAACCCTACGATTAATACAGAAGCACTTGCACGGTATCCATATCGTAATGAGCGAATGAACGATAAAACAGTTACTAAGAAAATTCCAAACACAATAATCCAAACCACTGGAAACGCTATGATACTGATACGGTATGATATTTTTTCAAAATAATCTAAATACTGTATTGATTGTCCATCTAACGCAGAAAATAATCCTAACAATACAAAACCACTAGTAATCACCATAATACTGATTATGAGCATTCTAACACCAGTAACCAGTCGAAAATACCATTTCGGCAAAGGTTTCGACTCCGAAATAGAATTCAATATGGTATTTTTTACATCAATTTGGTTCATAAATTTTTTGTAATTAATGGTGTTAATAATTTTTTTGCACGAGAGATTTTTATACCCACAGCATTTACCGGTATTCGTAAAATATCTGAGATTTCTTGGTAACTCTTTTCCTCGAAATAACGCAAGATAATTATTGTTCGAGCTGGTTCTGGTAGTTCTACCAACGCAACCTGAATCATATTACGATCTAAATAATGATTATACTGATTAGTGCCGGTTAAATCTCGCAATAACGGTTCAACGTTTTCATCATCAATCGATACGTGCATATGTCGCTTGTTCTTTCGATACCAATCAATCGTAGTATTGTGCGCGATACGGTAAATCCACGATGAGAGTGACAATCCAGAATCGAAATCATACAAGTTTTTATAAACCTTAATAAAACTTTCTTGAATAATATCATCAACATCTTCACCTGATGCGTTCGTACGTCTGCGAATATACCTGCGCAGTGGTTCAATAAACCGATCGATGATCAGACCGAAAGATTCCTTGTTTTGTAGGCAAAGTTGAACTATTTCATAATCAGACATCGCAGGATCGTTCATAGAGATAGTATACATCAATTTTTTATGTAATAAAAAATGCCTACGCTGCCGCAAGCTTTTTCTCTTTGGTTTTCTGGATTCTCTTTAGTTTTGTTTTTTCAGCATTTTCAAAGTCAGTCCAAACATTTTGTCCCAAAGAATTTTCCATGTGTATTCTGCAATTACCTTGCTCATAATAGAAAAATAGATCTTTTTCAATTTCACCTGCTTTTTCTTTCTTGTTATAAACAACGTAAGATCCATTTTTATGAATTAGAACAATTTGATTAGTGGTTCTAAAATAATAAAATGAATATGCTGGTAGGAACTGGAAATGCTTGAAAGAGAACATATACATTCTCTCTGAAAGATTTGCATATTCTTGTTCTATGAGGTCCATACAGTTTTTCAGGTACGCATGAGCATCTAAATGGTTGTCCCATTTTTTATTTTCATTTTTCAATAATTCAAAATAAAATCGAACACGGTCGCGTTTGGTGTAAATAATCTTTTGGTGACTCATTCTGTTATAGTTTTTTCATATACTACCGTATTATTAAAACATGTCAATATATATATTTCTAATAAAAATAACCCGAGTAGGGTTATTTTTATAGGATTATGCTCGCGCAACGTTTACTGCACTTGTTTTTTCCTGTCCGTCTTTTGAAGTTTTTTCTGTTTCAAATGTAACAGCGTCGCCTGGCTGGAGTTCGTTGAACGAAACACCAACAAGAGCTGAATTGTGAAAGAATAAATCAGATGATTCTCCTTCTACACTGATGAAACCGTATCCTCGCTCGTTAAGAGTTTTGATTGTACCTGTCATGAAATTATGTATATAGATTGATAATTACAAAAATAAGATGAGAGGTCGACTTCTTCTAAATGAAATTTGTACCTCAATATTATCATAATTTTCATAATTAGTCAAATTATTTTCCCTACACAATAATCACCGCATCATTGCTGTCATTCTGAAGTTTTTTCTTGTGGTTGCGCGCAGTGAAATACACTACCGGCATAAAACAAATCCCAGCCAATAATACAAACAATGTTGCAAATTCCAATCCGGTTCGTAAATCAAATTTATCAGAGAGTACCCCAATAATCGCTGGTGAGAACGCTTCACCTATCAAGTGAATGAACAAAACGTACAATGCAAATGCTGAGGCTCGAAATTGTTTCGGAACAATATCATGCAACACAGCGGTAACCGGCCCCAGATACACTGACAGAAATATTGCACCTGAAAAGAAAAATACTAAGAACATAATTCTATTCGTATCTGCTAATCCCAAATACATCAAAGGTGCAGAAATTACCAACGAAACCGCAACGACAATACTGCGACCCCATGCGTATTTTTTATGCAACCAGTCAGCAATATACGAACCGATTAGTACACCGATGACACTCGAAATCATCATACCGATACCTAATACTAATGATGCGTCTCTAATATTATAATCCTTGTAACGATTAATGAATTCAATTCCCCATGTAATGAAAGCTCCACTGGCAAAAGAAATCAATGTACCACTGATGATAATCCAAATGTAAGCTGGATTTTTTATCAGAGATTGTAATGGAATTTTTGGTTCGTCATGTTCGACTCTTTTATCTTTCAAGCGAAATGCGAAAAATGCAAGAATAATTCCAGGTATTGAAACAATAAACAGTGCGAGTCTCCAGTCATTAAAATAGAAAGCCACCAACCCTCCGATAATCGCACCTGATGTTCCACCGACGAGCATTCCTACGTTAAAAATACCTTGAATACGCGCATTATGATTCTCTGGAAAATTATCAGTGATCATTGCCACAGCTGCAGGGGCGTACGCGGCTTCGCCGACACCGACGATCGATCGCATTCCTAATAATCCCTTGAAACTATGTACGAGACCGGAACCGAATGTTGCCAAACTCCATACCGCAACACCTACGCCGACGATTAATTTACGACTAATTCTGTCGGCTAATATTCCCATTGGAAATGTTGCGAGAGATTGCACCAATAAAAATACCGTACCTAGTACACCTAGATGAAAATCAGTTAATCCAAATTCAATTTTAATGTGCGAGAATAGCGGAAAGATTACCTGTCGATCGAGATAGTTCAATAAGTTGATAAGTGTCAGCACCCACAGCATGGTTCGCTGGTTTGAAGTAAAGTTTTTAAACATGAATGGATTATATCATAAAACAATTAAAACTCTCCAATAAAACTAATTTCTGTTTCCAATTCGTATCCCAGTTTCTCCTTTACCGTTTCTTGAACTTTTTTAATAATGGAAAGAATATCTGATGCCGTTGCACCACCGACATTCACGATGAAGTTCGCATGATGTTGTGATATTTCAGCACCTCCAATTCGAAAGCCCTTGAGTCCGACCTGATCAATCAGCCTACCTGCACCGATGTCAGCAATTTTTTTGAATACTGAACCGCACGACGGGAAATCGATCACCGACGGCTGTTTTTCATTTCTCCACGCCAGATTTATTTCTGCCTGAGCTCTGATTTCCGATTCAGGTTTTGAAACAAGATTAAATGTCGCCTCGGTGACGAGCAAATCTCGATCATGCAAGATACTGTAATCATATCCGAACTTGAAAAAATCTTTTGCAACTACGTGAATATTGTTTTCTTCATCGAGGATTTCTCCAGATTCGAGAATTGATTCGATGAACAACGTACTCTGTCGATCTGGCGCAAGAAAGTGCAGATTCTGCCAAACCGCACCGCCAACCGTGCTCGGAATTCCAACAAAGTGTTCCAGTCCTGACAAACCATGCTGTGCAGTCAGTTTAATCAGATCCGCAACCGTTGCCCCGCTCTCTGCTGTAACACTGTTTCCATCGATACGAATATTATCTGCTTCATTCTTGATAACCAATCCGCGGAAACCCTTGTCGCCGAATAAAATATTTGCTCCAGTTCCCAGAATAAAATACGGAATATTATTTTTTCGAGCTTGGACAACGGCTTGCACGAGTTCTTGTTTATTAGCAACGATCACAAAATAATCCGCTGGTCCGCCGATCTGATATGTCGTAAACGGTGCAAGCAACACATTGGTTTGTAGGTTTGGAATATTGAGTCCTTGATTCATAATTTAATTCTAGCATAGAATTATGTTTGAGTGGTTATACAATTTATTATCGTTATGGTATATACTCTATCTATGGAAACGCCCTCACAACGAAAATCTGAGTTATTTTTTATATTCAAAACGATCCTGATCGTGGCCGTATTCGGTATCTTGATCTATCACATGTGGCCAGAATTATCGCACTATTGGCTCATTCCTATTTATCTCGTCGCTGGATACTATTTCGGGAAAATCACCTGTGGAACCCACTCGAAACGATACGGACTATGGCTAACACTTGGTTTATTTATTCTGTTAAATTTCCTTCACTCATTAATCGATGGAGTACTCTTAACATCAATTGCTACGAGTTATCGCAATATTGCAATCTATTCACACGAAATTATTCGGCAACCTGCACTGTATATCGTGATTTGGAGTATGCTCACTCCGTTTACTACTAAAATAACTTATAAAGTAATTCTGTCTGTTCTGGCTGTTACAGGAATATGGGTAATTAGTATGTATGCGGGAACTTTTTTAGGAAACAGTATCCAGTCAATCTCTAAATTCGATGTGTATCTGGCGATGACAATATTCATTTTCGCAGGAGACATCATTCACCATCTGATTGATGATTTTCGACATTTCAAGGGGCATGCACATTAATTGACTGATTATTGGGATATGGTAGTGTTATAAAAATTCACCCTTAAATTTACTACCATGGATATATTGAAACAATTGAAACATTTTATGAGATTAGAAGATCCTCAGGATGTTTTAAATCTATTGAACGCTTTATCAATAGATCAAGTTACCAAAAACTCGGAAACCGTAAAAACAGCTATTATGTTTATATTGTTTAAACAGAAAGTTAGTACTACTGTTACATTCAATGATGCAGGTCGTGCAAAAATCTATAATTCTAAAATCGCTAAGAAATTTTACACGGCAACAGTAAAAGAGTTCCAGCAACATCTGGTCAATTGCATTTTTAATGCATTGTATAAAGATGCTATTGTTTTAAACACAACGGAAGAATTTATGGCTTTTTTAAAAAGTTCCAAATCAGAAATTTCAAAAAGTTTTAAAATGTCTGGTGGCGATCTCATTGAAAGTATCAATTATGACTTAACACCTCCTTAATTTATTAAGGATTTTTTTATAAAAAATATCTTCCGAGTGGAAGATTACTAATCGCTACATTTTTACATTTCAAACGGAACTTCTGCAGTTGCTTTTGATAAGATATAAGTAATGTATTTGTTTTTAGGCGAATGTGGTTGGAATTTTTTCAACTCACAAATTAACACTTCTTCAAAGGTTGCCTTGCCTCTCTTGTATTTGTAAAAAATACCACCTTCCATGTAGTTATGATACACGGCGTAAATGAATGCATAGATTTCATCTGCATACTCATCTTTAAAACCTGAACATGATACAATGAGTTTTTCATTTCTGATTCCACCACCCCACCATTTTTTACGAGGATTACGCATTTGAAATGATGTCATCAGTAAATTAACTAAAATCCGTGTTACCTTTTCACAGGTATTACGAACCCTGCCAGCAACTTTTGCCTTTGCGGGATTTCCAATAATCAAACAAATCAGTGCGGGAACCTTGATATACCAAATCGCCACCGCAATTCCATCTTTATCAGGTTCTTTATTACCCGGTAAATTCTTTACGTAGATAAAGAGTTTTTCTAAAAAATCAAAATGTACGGATCTTTCAACGTTTCCGTTCACTGTTCCTGAGGAGATTCCATTGTTCATTTTATCTTGTTTTTTGTGATTGTAATTTGAAATCATAATATCATATTTTATGTGTATGTCAATTATAACTAATTTACAAAAAATCCCTCTTGGGATTATTTTACTGTTGCGACAATCGAAACAGAGAGTTTTGTTGTTTTATCAACATTCGCGAGGAATGGTAAATCTGGAACTGAAATACCAAAGTCTCCATACGTGATAGTCGTATCTGCACTACCTGTCAGCGTGTTTGCATCTTTTAATACACTCTTTGCGTTGAATGTTACTGATTTTGTTACACCGCGAACTGTTAGATCACCAGTGATTTTATATGCGTACTCTTTTCCTAACTCTATTGACGCAGGCAGGTCTGAGACATTAGTAGGTTTGAATGTGATGTATTCATTTCCCGATTCTGATGATTTCAAAATCATTCGAGCAATTGCACCGTCTCGATCCCTGCTGTCAGTTTTCAATGTTCGTGCATCGATTTTAAGTTCTCCGATAGTCATCACTGCAGGATTCATTGATGTAACAGTAATATCACCTGCAATTTGATCTGTTGCTCCGACTACTAATACTGGTTTCCCACGCAATAATTCATTCAATGAGAACTGTGCCTTTGATCCAGAACTAATACGATAGGTATTTCCTGTAGTAGTTGCCGTGTCAACACGCTCTACGGCAGTTTCTACATTATTATTTGCAGTTGGTTGTTCAACAGGGCGTGTTGCGCGCACGAACCATATAACACCAATAATGATGATCACGAGAATTATTCCAAATATTTTTTTCATAAGTAAATTCAAATTAAGACTAATATAGGCATTGTATCATATTCTCTAAAATCAAACATCACGAGTTTTTGTAAATAAAAATACTGACCTTAGTCAGCATGCAATAGTAAATTATTAAATTTCAATAATACTAACCGAGTAATTATTAAAACTCATTGCTAGTTTACGACTGTTAACGAAATAATCGTAGTGCTCATTTACGACACTGTCTCCGTTTCTTTTGAAAATCAATGCCATAGGTTTTCTGGCTATTGAACGCGCTATTTTTTCAATACCGGAACCACCACTTGATTCACTGAACTCTTTTATTACGCAATATATTGGCTTGAATTTTTCAATCTCGCCTATATAATTTTTTACGATAATACTTAACTCATCAATGGTAGCTTTTTCTTCTATTGAAATATTAGTGGAGATAATCTGTGATTCGGTAAATTGAAAGCCTTTGAAACGAAACGCATATACTGCTCCTGTGGTTTTACTGGTTAATTCATCTGATTCTTCCATGGATTATGATTTTTCTTTACCATATCATAGATATATGTTGTGTCAATACAGTACCTTTAATTACATTTATTGACTTTATTTTAAAACGATATAAGGTAAATAAAAAAAATACATGGAAAATAGAGAAATATTCGAACAAGGCGATTATTTGAAGGAAAACACGCCGATTGACCTATGGTTGAAACAAATGATATTAGAAAACAATGAACCAGCTCATCTGTACAAATTTGCATTAGAGAACGGTAAATATTTTACCGACAAGTTCACCGCACATCCTGCCGATTTACCTGATCCTATCTACTGTAAATACAGATACTGTCATGAAAACTCTATGCAGTTCATTTATCAGTTGATGCGAGCTAATTTCAGCAATATCGACAATGTTAAACTTGTTACAGGATTTTATGCAGTCGAAGCAAATAGTGAAGGATTCATAAAAAGCAAATTACCTTATTACATCGGCCGGCACAGTTTTCTCACCTACAACAACTTGATACTGGATATTACCGACCTGGGTTATCCTCAAACGAGATTCAAGACAGTGCAGTATTGGGGTGTGACCTATGATGCCAGGATAGCTGGTAAAGAAGCAGCTCGCAAGGCAGACTTTTTTCAAGGACCAAGAGATTTGTTTGATATCTTGCAAACTGTTTCACCATTACCAAACCATTCAATTCTTACTGCCTCATGAAGGCAGATTTTATTACAAAAAAACACCCACTGGTATTTTAAATCTTTCCAATCAAATCAATTCCTGGAGTCAGCACATCACCACCCTCTTCCCAGCTGGCAGGACATACGTTTCCAGTATTTTCACGGACGAATTTTGCGGCCTGTAATTTTCGAACCATTTCCCGCGCAGAGCGTCCGATGCTGTTGTCATGGATTTCAACAGTTTTTAATATTCCGTCCGGATCAATAATAAATGTTCCACGTAATGACA
>CAZKPY010000011.1:0-11540 GCA_964554815.1 uncultured Candidatus Saccharibacteria bacterium
CGACAAAAGAAGGTCGACCTCGAACTCGAAGCGACCCACAGTCTCGAAAAAGAAGAGATGGATCAGTGGAAAGCAACCATGGAAGAGAAAAATACAAAGCGAGGTGAGGAACAGAAAAAACTCAACGCACTTAAAACCAAGCTCAAAAATGCAACAACCGATGCTAAGAAAGCTGAGATCCAAGCTGAAATCGATGAGGTTCAAAAAGATGTTGACAAAAAAGATAAAGAATACACTGATGCTAAGAAAACTCACAAAGCTGCAAAGAAAGCTTATGATGATGCATTTGGTAATAAAATTAAAGCTCTGGAAGATTTTGAAAAAGACACAATTGAAAACTACCAAAATAGTTCAGATGTTATTGCTCGAAAAATAACAGCTCGAAATGCAGTTATAGATGCTCAAAAAGCAGTTAATGCATCTAAAAATAATTTAGATAACATTGATTATGAATTCCAACAAAAATATGCTGATGATCTCGAAATAAATAACCCTCAGGGTGGTTGGAGAGGAACAGTAGGAACCTTAACAGGTGGAGCGATGTTTGGAGGTTCAGTACGTAATGCGTCTGAAAACGGTGCGACAAAGGTTCGTCAAAATATTACCGGAAATACTGGTGGTAAAAAATAGAATAAAAATAAAAAGAGTCTTCCGGCTCTTTTTATTTTTATTTAAATAACGTATACTGTATTTATGAATGACAAACTACGACAACAGTTCGAGGAACAATTAACCTATCTCCCTGAAATTAATCAGGCTGCAATGCGATCGTTCGACTGGGCAACAGAATTGATCAGTATCGGACATGGATATGGACTACATGTTGATCAACTCGAGGATTTACAGATCGAAACTATGCTCGTAATGGTGGGTCTGACCGCACCAGAAAAATACGAAGATGAATTAATTACTCGATTGGCATTATCTCCAACAGAAGCTAATCGAATCATTGACGAAGTTAACAAGAGAATTTTCACACCAATTCATGATTATATTGTACGCGGTGGACCCGAAAAACCTGCAGCACCCACATCTGCAATGGAATCTGCTGGAATGACTCTAACCACAGAGGAAACGCCAATTAATCTGACTGATGATGTATTGGTTCGTATGGGCGGATCGACTCCGACACAATCAATTCCAGAAACAAAACCAACAGTCATTAATCCAACTAATGCAGCACCACTGCAGTTCACTCCTAATACTGCGACAGATGTTGCGCCGATCACAATAAATCCGGTTTCGACTGTAAACCCGGGAATCCAACTGAGTCGAGAAAAGCTCGAAAAAATGGTTCGTGAAAAACAACAGGTAATCGACGCAACTATTCAGTCGATGGATCAGGTTTAAAAAACTCTCTACAAGAGTTTTTTATTACATATTATTTTTACTATGCTATACTATCTTATATGCGATTCGAGGTTCCACAATTTATTGATATCGAGGATAAAATATTCGGTCCGCTGACATTTAAACAATTTATTTATGTTGCAGGTGGTGTCGGATTAGCGTTTGCGATTTATAAATTATTACCTATTTATTTCGCAATACCACTGATGTTGGCTGTTGCAGTGTTAGCATGGGCGTTAGCATTTTATAAACTGAACAATCAGCCCTTTATTAATATCGGTCAGGCGTTTATCATTTATCTATTGCATGGAAAACGCTATGTTTGGAGAAAGGAAACCAAAAAACCAAAAACAGTTGCAGAACCAGTAAAAATAACACCTGTCGCCGCGCCTCAAAACGATGAAGTAACTGCACGTAAAATCCAAGATCTCGCGAGAAACCTCGATATTTTAGATAAAACACGTTATAATTAACCTACATGGCTGAAACCCCCTCACAAAAATTTGTACCTATCAAGGAAATTCGCGACGGCATCGTCGTGCTTAATTCTGGTGAAATGCGTTCAGTAATTATGGCAACTCCGATTAATCTGGGACTGAAATCTGCAGACGAACAACAGGCAACTATTATGCAGTTTCAGAATTTCCTCAATTCATTAGAATTTTCTGTTCAATTACAAACATCTTCACGTAGATTAGATATTCGACCTTATTTATTATCATTAGAAAAACGTTTAGAGGAAATTCCAGAAGAATTATTACGTATTCAAACACGTGAATACATTGAATTCATTCGGTCGTTCAACGAACAATACAACGTAATGATGAAATATTTTTATGTGGTGGTTGCATTCTCTGGTGGTGGAATTACACCAGCTGCACAGACTGGTTTTCTCTCGAAACTCGGTAAGAAAAAAGATGCAAACGATACTACGACTGACGAAATGCAAAAATTCGAGGAATCACGATCACAGTTAGAACAACGTATTGCAGTAGTTACCAGTGGATTGACCGCTATGGGAATTACCTCGCGACAGTTAGAAACACCTGAATTAGTAGAACTATATCAGGGAACATTTAATCCGGGTGAACTACACAGTGCGGCAGGGGCTCTGCAAAAATAACAACATTATGTCTTTCTTTTCCAACCTATTCAAAGGAAAATCAAATAAACTCGCACCTATTCCGGTATTACCATCGGATATTTATGATGCAGCTACCATGGAATTGCAAGACATTCTCGCTCCAGCAGCAATCGAAATTAATTCAGGATTTATAAAAATCGGTGACAAAATTGCGAAAACCTATTTCACCATGTCCTATCCAAAATTTCTGACAGAGGGATGGCTGGCCCCAATTATTAACATGGATAAAATCTTTGATGTTTCTGTTCATATCGCGCCGATCAATACTGCGGAAATCATGAAAGAGTTCCAGAAAAAAGTAGCCGAGGTACAGAGTCAAATCGCAACAAAAGAAAAAGGTGGTATGGTACGTGATCCAGAATTGGACATTGCTTATCAGAACCTTGAAAATTTACGCGATAGTCTACAGCAGGCCCAAGAAAAAATGTTCACTGTCGGTTTATATTTCACTATCTATGCCAGTACTGAAAACGAATTGTTCAAAGTAGAGAATGAAATCAGATCCCAACTCGAGGCTCAGATGATTTATCTGAAACCGGCATTATTCCAACAGGAACAAGGTTTCATCACCGGTGCACCGCTGGGTCTGGATAATCTGGGAATTCTGACAAAACTCAACACTGGACCATTATCGTCGTTTTTCCCATTTATTTCATCAGAATTAACTGATAACAAGGGAATTTTGTATGGCGTAAACCGACAAAACGCAGGGTTGATCATCTTTGATCGTTATGCAATGCCTAACCATAATTCGGTGACATTCGCGACATCAGGAGCTGGAAAATCATATGCGACAAAATTGGAAATCCTCCGAACATTAATGTTTGATACAGAGGTTATTGTAATCGATCCAGAGCGTGAATATGAATATTTAGCAGAATCAGTAGGTGGACGATATTTTAACATCTCGCTTTCATCAATGCACCACATCAATCCATTTGATGTTCCGATTCCGGGACCAGATGAATCACCGTCTGATGTATTGCGATCGAACATTATTCACCTCGTTGGACTGTTCAGAATTATCTTAGGAGGATTGAGTCCAGAAGAAGACTCGATTGTCGACCGTGCAATTACTGAAACCTATGCGTTAAAAGATATCACCGTTAATAGTGATTTCACAAAAGCAGAACCACCGTTGATGTCAGATTTTGAAATGGTATTAGCATCAATGGAGGGCGCGGGGTCATTGATCGAACGTCTCCGAAAATATACACGTGGAACATGGGCTGGATTCATTAACCAACCCACTAACGTAGATATTAATAAAAAGATGGTGGTATTCTCGATCCGTGATATGGAAGATGAATTGAAAGCTGCTGCGATGTACATCATCACACACTTTATCTGGAATGTAGTACGAAAAAATATTCGAAAGCGTCTACTCGTCGTAGATGAAGCATGGGTGATGATGGCGAACGAAGAGGCTGCAGCATTCCTATTCATGATTGCGAAACGTGGACGAAAATATTTCCTTGGACTTTCGACCATTACACAGGACGTAGGAGATTTCGTAAAATCACGCTATGGGGTACCGATTATTACCAACTCATCGATTCAACTCCTCTTGAAACAATCACCGACTGCAATCGACACATTACAAGAGGTGTTCCATCTCACTAATGAGGAAAAATATACATTGCTCGAATCAGGTGTTGGAGAGGGAATATTCTTTGCAGGATTGAAACACGTAGCTATTAAAATTATTTCCAGTTATACAGAGGACCAAATTGTAACGTCTGATCCTAATCAGATATTGAAAATGAAGAAAGCTCGTGAGGAAGCAATGGAGGGTTAATAAAAACCACTGTATAGGTGGTTTTTATGTTACTGCTGTAAAAAATAAACTATGTTATACTGTTCTCATGAATCGAATGTTTATAAAAATAATTTTTTGTATTATTCTCTTGGTAATTTTAGCACCCTACGCATCAGCACAAGAGGTAACCGATACTAATAATCAACCGCAACAATCGTTGAATTATAACGCTGTGGTAAACAATAGTGATATTGATACTGATGTCACACCTGAATTTCCAGGTGCGTTTCAAAAGGTAACTATTCGAATGGATAGTGATACGATAAACCTGAACCGTTACGTTGTTACCTGGCAAGTCGATGGTGTGACCGTACAAGAAGGGTTGGGATTACGCACACTTCAGATAACGTCAGGAGATTATGGAACAACACAACGTATTCAGATCATTGTTAATCTCGGATTATCATCGCTACGTAAGGATGTTTTTATATCACCACAGGATGCTACATTGCTCTGGGAAGCTGTTGATTCATATGTTCCGCCATTTTATCGTGGTAAAAAATTTCCTGCACAAGAATCGTTGGTTAAAATATCAGCAATTCCAAATTTCCAAGGCGCAGGAAACTCTCTCGCACTAAACGATGCTATATTTTTATGGAACAGAAACGGTAATAAAATATTAAATGTTGGTGGCTATGGAAAAGACTCAATCACCATAAAACATAATCGTTTACGAAAAGACGAATCAATTACCGCAGAAATTTCAAACGTTAATGGTGGATCTAGTGCTAAAAAAACAGTTCTTATTCCTTTTATAAATCCAGAAATTCACTGGTATACGAAAAACCTATCAAACTACCGTAGACTCAGTTCTGTCGATCGTGGAATACGCGTTAAATCAGGAGATACGAAAATCATTGCAGAGCCTTATTTCTTTTCTGTAAGACAAAAACCTGCAGAATTAGATATGTCCTGGACAATGGGTGGCGAGACTATTTATCTGGATCCAGATAGCTCAAAACAAGAGATATTAGTCCGCAACCCAAACCAAGAAGGTCAAGCTTCATTCGGAGTTACGATTAAAAATCCAAAAACATTCTTGCAAGGGGTTGGAAAAACTGTCTCTATATTTTTTGAAAAACCTGCAGAATAAAAAACACCTATTTGGGTGCTTTTTATTAGTTTTTATAGTAAAATAGGGTTATCTTTATGAAAAAATATCTCAGATTTTTACCTCTTATTCTCTTGATAAGCGCTATTGTAGTAATACCTACAGTATTCGCCAATATAACTGTTGGTAATGTCCCCTTCAAAAACCAAACATCTGTGGGTGGGAAACCTCTTTATTATAAGTTTGTAAATATCTCACAAGAGCAGACAGATGGAACCTATGATCTTGGAGTTCTTGTCGACTTATTTGAACAAGATAACTCTATCGATTCAGGATCTGATGATATTTATGAGAATATTAATGTTACTTTCTCAGGAAGCGCCACTGGTGGTTTAGGTATTGAAACTGCAACAGATACCTATATATACAAATCAGGAACAAAATATGTTACTAAAACTGAACTAGAAAGTCTCGAAGGAGCACAGAGTGCTGCTGATTTACGTGATAAACTTTTTGGAACATTTTATGCTTATGAGTTATTTTCAACCAGAGATGACACAAAACCTCAGAGTGTTAATCCGGGAAATTATGTTATAAAATTGCAATTCAATAACACAATGATTGATACTTTTTCAATCTGTCTACCAACATTTACGTCGAGTATTGGAAAGTCAGTAGGAAATATTACTTGTTCTGGTGCAAATAACTCATCAACACCTCCAAATACAAATAACCCACCTCAGACTGGTGGAAATGGAAATACAAACAATCAAACCAATCCACCAGCAGTTTCGCTAAATTCTTGTAATTTATTCAAAGGAACAGTGTCTGCATACAGAGAACCGACACCTGATTCTGGAATAGACACCGCGTCGAGAGTGGCTGGTATAAAAGATGTCCCCGCAGGAAGTACAGATCAAACACGATTATTTACTTATGGATTAGAAGACACTCCACGGCATATTATTGGTAGTGAACGAGATAAATCTTTTGATACCCACCTGGCACTGGTTCGAAACGAAACCATTCCTAAAATTGACAGAAAAGATGCACCTTATAATTTTGAAATTGGTTTTTCTACAGTAAATGACACTACGAATTTTAAATGGTCTCCATTGGGACAAGGAACCATGGGAACCACTAATGTAGATAACCTAATCAGTTATTCTATTCGAGTTTCTGATCTGCAGCCTGGGACAAAGTATTGGTATACTGTACGAGATAACCAATATAATACTGTATTAGCAACTAATCATTTCACTACTACAGGGGTATATGTTGCACCAACAAATATCCAACAGTCAGATTGCTATATTGGAGCAGGAAACCCCCAACAGAGTAGTGGTAATACAAATAATTCAACACCACCAACCCCTGTTGGAAACACAAATACTGCTTCAAATCCTCCTCCAACTACAAATAATACTGGAAATGGAACATCAATACCTTCTGGTAATACACCACCAACCGGTTCAACTGCAGTAGACCCTCAACTCAACCCCTCTCTCCAATCTCTCACCTCCTGCGACAACACCACCGAAGACTGCTACACCTTACTTGAAGCATTACCACAAAAACAAGCAGATGGAACATATAAATATATTAAAAGCTTTAATACCTCAGCATCAGGTTCAGATCAAGGAATAGGTGGGTTTCTTAACTTCATCTTTCAAATAGCTATTGGTATTGCAGGAGTAATAGGGGTAGTAATGTTAACCGTGTTTGGGTTTCAATATGCTGCACAAGATAAGAATATTAATACCTTAGCTGAATTACGTAACAAGATTACTAATGTTATCTTTGGAATATTGTTGTTATTAGGTATCTTTATTATCCTACGTACCATTAATCCTGATTTGTTGATTGTGGAGCCGGAGATACCGGATATCACCCTCACCTACGATCAATTGTCGGGTGAAGGTGGTCCAAAAACTGGTACGGCTTCAAATATTTCAATTCCTGGAGCTACTCAGAATTCAGCAGGACGGACAGATGTTACCAGTATAAAAACCAGTCTAAATAAATGGGACGCATTACTTTCTAAGTATGCAAAAAAATATGGAGTTGATTGTACTTTATTAAAAGCAATTATGGTACAAGAATCAAAAGGTCAACCAAATGCTGACAGTGGTGAAGCAGCCGGTTTAATGCAGGTACGATATAAACAACCTACAAACAATTTTGGCTCTATTCCAAGCAGTAAATGGTACGATCCAGAAACCAATATCAGTGTTGGTACTCAAATATTTAAAGACTTCTTAAAACCAAAAGACCCTTGCTTGCCTGGAAAATCTTGGAGTAGGTATAGTGGTTGTTCAAACACAAATATTAATTATTCAATCGCTGCTTATAATGGTGGATATAGGGCAAACGGTTCATCTTCTTGTGGAAAATCTAAATGGGAATGCCGTGAAGGTTCTTATGCAGAAACTAATAATTATGTTTCAAAAGTTGTTGGTTATTATGGTGATTTAAAATCAGCTAATATGATGTGTGGTAACTAAAAACCTTTTCTCGAGGGTTTTTTGTTTTTATGTTATACTTTTAATCATGGATTCTCGTGGAAAAAAACTACTCATCATCGCGGCAACAATTATCGTAATTTTTTTAGGAATTACAGCTTATTTTATTTTCTTTAATAAAAAAGGTGTGGGAGATACTACAACTGGCATAGACCCAAACCTGTTTCCGTTCGGTCAACAGTCAAACCAAATAAAAGATCTCCCTGTGGTTGAAAATGGGGAAACAGTGGTTAGTTCTGGAGGTTTTGATAACACAGAACAAACACCAGAACCTGCACCACGTGACCGATTACGAAAAATTACCACCTTTCCAGTTTCAGGTTTCGTATCGTTTTTAACACCTGATACCGTCACAGAAACTGTATTAGATGAAAAAACAAAAACTGAAAAACAAGTAACACGACCAATAACTATTCACAAGGTTCGTTATAATGATCAACGAAATGGTCATATATTCGAAGGAATCGTAAGTGATGAGTCTATTATAAACCGACAAATAACAAAAACTGACCTACCTGTGGCAGAAGAATTAGTGTTTAACAGTACAGGAACCAAGGGAATCTTACGTTATGAAAAAGATAATACAATTGAGAGTTTTCAAATTGAACTCCCTGTTTTTACAAAAGAACTACCTACATATTGTAATATCAATCTCAATACAGATCTAAAATCTGGTATAAAAAATAAACCTGAAGTAAAAAAACTACAACAATATTTACGCGATAAACTTTCTCTTAAAATATCAATCGACGGAGTTTATGGAAAACAAGCTATCTCTGGTGTAAAACAAATTCAAAAAGGATTCGCAATCACAGAAACTGGAGAATTCAACACAGAAACACGCACAGCGATTTTGAATGATTGTAATACTATAAAACAACAGCTCACAAAAAACCAAGAGGAGCCCTATGAGCTAAAAGGTTCTATTATTGATGGATATATTATTCAGGCAATAAAAAATGGTTTGGAAAATTCTGTTTTTCTATTGAGAACGGCTGATAAAAAAACAACTGGTATTTTAAAATCTCTCGACTCTACAGCTGCAACATCAATCTTTTTATCATCGTTTAATGAGTGGTTACCCCAATATGTTAACAAAGATCTCATTACGATGACCACTTATGCTTCTGGAAATGCTGATGGTTATACTTATTTTCTAAACCCTGTTACGAAAAAGTTTTTCAAAGTGTTAGGACCACTGCGCGGATTAACAACACTAACCAGCCCAGATGGAAAATATATATTGGAATCAAAAGTACAAAACGGCCAATTAACCAGTGTGTTATTAACACTCTCAACGAGGTCTGAAACAGTATTGCCGTTCACAACACTGACTGAAAAATGTGTCTGGTATTCTAATGATCAATTCTTTTGCGGAGTACCTAATGAGTTTCCTGCGGGAATGTATCCAGATGATTGGTATAAAGGCCTCGTCTCATTCTCAGATACATTGTGGTCATATACACCATCAACCAACCGTGCAGTTTCTGTGGTTACACCGAATGAATCTGTAGATATTTTCCGAATGGAGTCATATAATAATTCAGAATATTTATTCTTTATGAATAAAAATGATTATACGTTATGGTCATACCGAATTGGTGGACAAGATTAAAACAAAAACCGCATTATGCGGTTTTTGTTTTAATAGTGTCTGATTTGTTAATTTGTTTATAGATAAAGTATTCCTGTGCGAGTGTAAATATGTTGGTAATAATCCAATACAGTGCAACCGCAGCCGGAACCACTGCTGAGAAAAAGGTAATCATAATAGGCAGTGTGAACTTCATTGTTTTTTGCATATTATTCATCATCGCGGTCTGCATATCAGGCTTACCATCTGCTGTAGTAATCGCAGTGGTTGGTGCTGTCTGCATTGTCGGTGAGAATCGTAATTGTAGATATTGTGTAGCTCCAGCTACTAACGCCAATATTATACTCTTGCTGGTCATATTAATACCGAGAAACATTTGTGAAATATTTTCTGGCAAATGAACGAACGAGTAGAGTCCGGTAGTATCAATAGCTGATCCTGCGAGAAATACTCGGTAGAGTCCAATAATGATCGGCAGTTGTATTAATACTGGTAAACATCCTGCGAGAGGGTTTGTTTTGTGTTCTTTGTACAATTCCATCGTTTTCTTTGCTTGTTCATTTTTATCAGGATATTGTTTTTTTATTTCTTCCAGGTGTGGTTGGAGTTTTTTGACCGCAATTTGATTTTTTATAGTACTGCGTGCGAGAGGAAGTAGTATAAGTTTAACGATAATAGTCAGTGCGATGACTGCAAGTCCGATATTTCCCCAGAGAAACGACGTTAGGAAAACCAATGCATTAGTAAGTGGTTCGTAGATAATAGTTTGGAACATAGAATAGTAGTGTAGCACGAAAGATTGTCTTAGGGAATTGGGTCGTATCCACCTGGATGAAACGGGTGACATTTACTGATTCTAATTATCGAAAAATAAAACCCTTTGAAAGCTCCGTGTTTTTTTATTGATTCATATGAATAGGTTGAACAAGTTGGATGAAATCTACACGATGGGCCAAGTAGTGGGGAAATACCTGTTTTATATACCTTTATAAGCCCTAGGAAGAGGTACTTAATCGGATTATGTTTTATGATCCATTTCATATATTATACGGTTTTTTAGGTGAATTCTTGGAAATACTCTTTATTTTAAAGATTTTTTCCAAATCTTTGGTAATTAACTCATATTTATCAAGGTTTTCTGGCATTTTTTTTATAAAAAGACACACAATAACCTTATTTTTTGGTAATAAATCTATATTTTCCATAAAAAATTGATATATTACCCGTTTTATATAGTTTCGATCATTGGCTAATTTTACATACTTTTTCGAGATAACAGCTGAAAAATTAATATGTTTTGAGATTGGAGCCGACAAAATAACCTTTAAATAGGTACCTGTACTATGGGTACCTTTCATAACTTGGGGGAAAAATCGCTTTGGAATACGGTATTTTGAGGCTATCATATCGCTATTTTATCATAAAACCGTGGTTTTATATAAAAATACCCAGTTATAGGGTATTTTTATTATACTGTGAGACTTGCTCGTCCTTTGCGGCGTCGATTACGAATAACATTGCGTCCTCCTGGTGTTTCTTGACGAACCAGAAATCCATGCTTTCGTTTTCTTTTTGTAACCTTTGGTTGGTAGGTGACTGACATAATAGAACTATCATACATAATAATTAAAATTTTGCAAGTATTTGTATTAAAAATACCCTTTATTATTATCCCCGTTTTCAACAGGATTTCCCCATATAAACCACTGAATTTACTATTTTGAATCTGTGGAAAAATCAGTATACTGTGGATATCTTTATTATTAGTAAACGACCGCGATTATATGTACGACATTTACAACCTTTGGGAAACCGTGCTTGTCGAGATTGAAACATCTGTTTCAAAAGCAAACTTCAATACTTGGTTTAAAAATACCCACGCCGTAAAAGAGGAGGATGGTGTTTTTTATGTTGGTGTACCAAACGATTTTATAAAAGAGTGGTTGATGACGAAATTTAATCGCGAAGTATTAAAAGTGTTACGAAACCACCAAGACACCTTGCGGTCTGTTGAATTTATTATTGCAAAAAAACCTATAAAAACTACTACATCAGAAACA
>CAZKPY010000012.1:0-2889 GCA_964554815.1 uncultured Candidatus Saccharibacteria bacterium
GATGGAACAGGAATTGTTCACATCGCTTCGATGTATGGAGCGGATGATTTTGAATTGGCTTCAAAACACAATTTACCGAAATTCCATGTTGTGAATGAGGAAGGAAAATACATTACTGGATGCGATACGGAATCGTTAAAACTTTCAGGACGTTATGTAAAGGAATCTGATGAATCAGGAAAGCCGACGCTTGCTATCGATATCATCAATGATCTCACTGAACGAAACCTCTTGTTCAAGAAAGAAAATTATTTGCACAGTTATCCGCACTGTTGGCGATGTAATACGCCGTTGCTCTACTATGCACGTGGATCGTGGTATTTCCGAATGAGTTCACTTCGTGAGAAACTACTCGCTGCAAATGAAAATATCAATTGGGAACCAGACCATGTAAAAGCTGGACGCTTCGGAGAATGGCTCGACGGGATCAAAGATTGGGCAATCTCGCGCGATCGTTATTGGGGAACACCACTGCCGGTTTGGGAAACAGATGATAAATCAAAACGTGTAGTAATTGGATCACTTGAAGATATTAAAAAGTATTCAAAGAAATCTGGGAACAAGTATTTCGTGATGCGTCATGGACAGGCACAGAGCAATTTGAATCATGTTTGGGAATCTGGACAAGATCCGAATAATCACCTCACAGCGGATGGTGAAAAAATGATTGTTGATGCTGTAAACCAATTCAAACAGAATATCGACATCATCATTCATTCACCGGTGCTACGTACTACCGAGACTATGCAGATGTTTGTAAAAACTTCTGGGTTTTCTGGAGAAATTATTGCTGATGAACGAATTTGTGAATTTAATCCTGGAGATAAATTTCAAGGACAAGTCATGAAAGAATTTCTGAGTCAGTTCAAGAGTTACCCAGAACGATTTACGAAAAATCCATATGGAGAGGATTATCTGGGGGTGCGAAAACGAGTAATGGATGCACTGTATGACTATGAGAAAAAATACCAAGGTAAAAATATTTTAATTATCAGTCACGGTGGGCCAATCCTTAACATGATTTTAGGCGCTGCCGGAGTTGCTATTAAATCTATTGATGATGATATCGAAGACCGTGCATATTTGAAAAATGCAGAAATTCGCGCGCTTGATTTTACACCGCTTCCACACAACGAAAACTACGAACTTGATTTCCATAAACCATACATTGATAACATCGAACTCGAAATTGATGGTGAAAAATTAACACGAACAACCGAGGTTATGGATGCATGGTTTGATTCAGGTTCGATGCCGTACGCGCAGTCGCACAAACTGGGCGAGCCGACAGATTTCGCACCTATACCTGCGGATTATATTTCCGAGGGAGTCGACCAGACGCGTGGATGGTTTTATACCATGCATGCGATTGCAAACTTACTGAATGATGATGCGACGAATAATTACAAAAACGTGATTTGTCTCGGGCTTCTGATGGCAGCTGATGGTACAAAGATGTCAAAATCAAAAGGGAACATTGTATCACCATGGGAAGTATTCGAGAAATATGGAGCTGATGTTGCCAGATTCTGGTTCTACAGTATTAATCAACCAGGTGAAGCAAAAAACTTTGATGACAAATCACTCGATGAGGTAAAGAAAAAGGTATTCAATCCACTGTTAAACATTATAAGCTTCTATGAAATGTACAACGATGGATCTTCATTATCTGATCCACGAACGAGCAATAATGTTCTTGATATGTGGGTATTAACCATTCTCGATCAGCTCGTTAATGCAGTTTCTTATGGGTTAGAAAAATATAAAATCCTTGAATCTGCGCGTGCGATTAGAGATTTTATTAATGAATTATCAACTTGGTATATTCGTAGATCTCGCGATAGATTTAAATCTGACAATAGTACAGATAAAGCATTCGCTATCGCAACGACACGACATGTATTGTTGGAACTCTCAAAGGTAATGGCTCCGTTTACACCATTCATTGCCGAGGAAGTTTTCCAAAAGGTGAGAAGTGAAAATAATAAAGAATCGGTACATTTAGAAGAATTTCCAAAATACAGCCAC
This sequence comes from uncultured Candidatus Saccharibacteria bacterium, assembly GCA_964554815.1. Classification (GTDB taxonomy): domain Bacteria; phylum Patescibacteriota; class Minisyncoccia; order Phycocordibacterales; family UBA1006; genus CALMMZ01. The sequence goes on from CAZKPY010000012.1 coordinate 2,029, forward strand.
ATGGATATGTCGGTTATTCCGAATATGGAGACTGTCCGTAGTTTGGTAACTCTTGGATTAGAGCAACGTCAGAAAGAAAACATAAAAGTCCGCCAACCACTTTCAAAATTATTTATTTCAACGTCGGAACTCTCAGATGAATATCTCGACATTATCAAGGACGAGTTGAATGTGAAAGAAATTATTGTGAAAGATTCTCTTGAGTCAGGAACAGTAGAGCTCGATACAGAAATCACAGATGACCTTCGAAACGAAGGCGACATGCGTGATCTGATCCGCCAAATCCAAGATATGCGAAAAGACGCAAATCTTTCGCCGAGTGATCGAGTCATTGTCCATCTTGAAATTCCAGAACCCGTTTGGTTTGGAGATAGTGAACTTCAGACAGAATTGCTTAACACTGTTGGAGCCGAAAAGATCGAATGGAAAAGTGAAGGAAATAGAGTAGAGAAACAATAAAAACCACCTTTGACAAAAGGCGGTTTTTATTTAGAATAAACAAAAATTATAACTGATGAAAAGAATAATAATCGCAAATAAAACCTTTACTCTCTTCAAGGAAGGAAAGAGAACGTTTATTCATGTTTTACGTGAAGAAATTCAAAAAGACGAACTTACTTTTGGGGATAAAGTAATCATTGTTAATAAAGATAATAATGAGGAATTAGAGCTTACATTTTGGTTTATGAATGATTTTAAGGAAATTCAAAAATTTGTTTTCCTGGTATTTGCCTGGAACTGCGAAGAAGAATTCTTTAAAAAAATTCAGCATCAAGCACACGAGCTTAATCGTAATAGAAAAGGTAGATCAGCAGAAGTTAAAGCGCCGACAGAGTCTGGTATTAGAAATTTTTTATATTA
>CAZKPY010000012.1:2899-11233 GCA_964554815.1 uncultured Candidatus Saccharibacteria bacterium
AGCTCTCTCAGGTTTGATATATATTGATGATCGAGTTTTCGTTTCTGAAGGTGATACTATAAGATTTCTTGAATACAATGGTGATGATATTTCTAAAATGAAAGATTACACAGTTCTTGATGTTTTGAGTCTTGCTTCTGAACATAGAGTCTACAGTTTATTTCCAAATAATTTATGGAATCGATAGTTCCAGCCGTGTAATGCGGCTTTTTTATTTAAAATTCCACAATTTCTTCTCGAAATCGATTATTTTTCCTTTTTCATCAAATTCAATTTTTTCCTGTTTATATAATTTCATTCGCACAGCACGGTGTGCATCATCGATCCATATTTTTCCGTTTGCATATACGATGCGGTGCCAGGGAATGATTGATCCGTTCCGCTGTGCTTTCGCCAGGATTCCTGAAATGCTCTGTGATGACATGGCGCCTCCGCCGGCACGACCTGCCAGACGGCCATAGGTAGTGACTTTTCCTGGTGGAATCCGTACTGCGAGTTCGATGACTTTTTGGGAGAAAGTTTTCATATAGATAGTATAACAAAAATAGTGACAGATAATCGATTTATTGACAATAAGACTGTTTTATTTAAGATTAAAAGAAAAAGCAACTATGAATGACACAGATATAAAGAAAAGAGCACTTCTCAATCAGCTTTTAGAGTTATATAAAAAACACGATGAAGAAATAGCTCAATATAAAAAGTTTATTCAGAATCAAATACAAAATGCAGAAGAAGGTAGTGTATTTTACCAAGGCAACGATACGTTTAGCGATGAAATTAAAAATACCGAATTAGAACTGGTAAAACTATTAGCCGCATAAAAACGGTTTTTTTATTTAAATTCATCCATTTCCCTAAACACCGCATTTTTGCTATAGTCACTCATATGAAGGATAAAAAGGTTGAAAAAATAATACTTAATGAACGAAAACGCCAGAAGAGCGTGATTAACTTGATCGCATCTGAAAATTACGTGTCAGACGATGTGCTTACTGCGCTTGGTTCGGAACTTACGAATAAATATGCCGAAGGCTACGCAGGTGCGCGTTATTACGGCGGCAATCAATGTGTTGATGAGCTTGAAAATCTTACGAAAGAGCGAGCATTGAAACTTTTCGACCTTGATACGAAAAAACCAGCCTCGCCGAAGACGACGAGTCGAGGCGGGTGGGCCGTGAATGTTCAGGCACTTTCTGGTTCTCCTGCAAACCTCGCTGTTTACACCGCAATTCTCCCATACGGAGCGAAAATTATGGGAATGAGTCTCGATCATGGTGGACATCTGACACACGGATTTCGGGCATCAGTCACAGGAAAATTATGGAAACAAATTCCATATGGAGTGAACGCAAAAACTGAAGTTTTGGATTACAAAGAATTACGAGAAATTGCAATCCGAGAAAAACCGGATTTGATTGTTGCAGGATTTACCGCATATCCGCGAATCATTGACTGGAAACAGTTTCGAAAAATCGCTGACGAGGTGGGTGCATATCTGCATGTCGATATGTCACATATCGCTGGATTAGTTGCTGGTGGACAATATCCTGATCCGTTTAAATATGCAGATACGGTGATGACCACGGTTCATAAAACACTTCGCGGTCCACGCAGTGCATTGATTTATTCACGAATTGATAAACGACAATTGAATGAGAAAATTGATCGTGCAGTGTTTCCAGGATTACAGGGTGGTCCGCATATGAATCAGATTGCAGCCGTCGCAGTTGTACTGTCTGAGGCGAAAACTCCAGCATTTAAAAAATATGCAGCACAAGTCGTGAAAAATGCGGTTGCACTTTCAAGCGAGCTACAGAAACTTGGCTGGAAATTAATTTCTGGTGGGACTGACACACATTTGATATTAATGGATACATGGATGCATGGACAGGGAGTCAGTGGGAAACTCGCCAGTGATGCACTCGAAGCAAATGGGATCATTGTAAATAAAAATACGATCCCGTTTGATACGCGATCACCAATGGATCCATCAGGAATTCGATTGGGAACTGCCGCAGAAACGACTCGCGGTAAAAAAGAAAAAGATATGATTGCAATCGCACGAAAAATTGATGCGATCTTGAAAAAGAATATAAAATAATATGATTATTGACGGCAGAAAAATTGCAAAAAATCTGGAACAAGATTTGAAAGATAAATTACAAAACCTTCCGACAAAGAAGGTCGCGTTTGTGTTGTTCGGAAATGATCCGATCAGTCTTCATCATATAGGAATCAAGTCACGTGTTGCAGTACGTCTTGGAATAGAAGAAAAAACATTTCAATTTCCTGAGAATACTTCGACAGACGAAGCATTACATCATGTTGATGAAATTATTAAACAAAACTACGACGGAATTATTATTCAGCTTCCATTACCGACTGGAATTGATGCTCAGAAGGTTTTAAACAGTGTTCCACTTGAAAAAGAAATTGATATTTTGAGTGATGAAGCAAAAAAAGCTTATACCAGTAAGGTTTTAAAGAATGTTCCACCAGTTGCAGCTGCAGTATGGGAACTTCTAAAGTCGACGAACGTTCCACTCGCAGGAAAAGAAATCTTGATCGTTGGAAATGGAAAACTTGTCGGTGAACCGGTGTCGATGCTCTTATCTCACGAGAATATTCCTTACACAATCATTGATAAGGATACTGATCCTGATGATCGAGCTCTAAAACTTTCAAGTGCAGATATTATTATTTCAGGTGCCGGTGTTCCGCATATGATCAAATCTGATATGATAAAAGACGGTGTGATCTTGATCGATGCAGGGACAAGTGAACAGGCCGATAAATTAGTAGGTGACATTGATCCAACCTGTGCGGACAAAGTTTCATTTATGACTCCGGTTCCGGGCGGTGTTGGTCCTGTTGCGGTTGTTTGTTTGTATAGGAATTTAATAAACTAAGTCAGCAATGGCTTTTTTTATTATTTCCAAAATGGTAAACTGGAATCAATGTCTCACCAAATCTACACCACCGACGCCATCATCATGAATCCAACTATCGACGGCGAGGAAAGTATCTCTGCAGAATGTCTGACTCGCGAGCTCGGGCGCATTTACGTGCATATTCAGGGCGCGAAAAAAATACAGAACAAACATCGCATGCAGGTGTTTCCGTTTTCATCAGTGACGATTGATTGCGTACAAGGAAAATTTTTCTTTCGCTGTACCGGAATTGGCGAACGAAATCAATCGTTTCAAAAGATAAAGCATCTCTCGCGTTACCGCAGGGAATTGCTGCAAAAGCTTTTTCATCTGATCCAACAACTTGTACCGGTTCATAATCCGATTCCGGAGATTTTCGCGTGGTATGAATTTTTCAATGAACAAGTTTTCGACGAAAGTCTTTCAGATACGGTGATTTATACCTATTTTCTCGTGACGAAACTCCGAATCCTTGGAAATCTCGGTTATTGGAATTCTGCATGGGATGACAAGGTTTTTGATCAATCTGAAAAAACGTTCAGTTATATAGCTGAAAATGTGAAATCAACCGAACGATTGATTGATAAGGTAATGCAGGAAACCCAACTACATTTCTAAAAATTATTGACATTTTGTGTTTTTTAGACTATAATGCATAGGAAACAATTCTTTAAACCCTTTAAAACCCAGTAAAAATGGAAACAAAGAAAAAAAACCTTATCGTTGATAAGGTTGCTCTCAGAACCCTATCGTTCAAGTCAAAACTTGGATTTGGGCCATTCCAGGATCAAACGATCCAAGAAATTATCAGCTTGAAAAAGCTTGATTATCTGAAGCTAATTTACTACAAAAATAGTAATATCAGCTTTAATTCAGAAATTCTTGCATTGCTTGAGATTTCTCCAATCCCAAAACCAGGAATTAACGCTGATTTTGCAAGGGAAATTGAAAATCGGTTGAATAAACCAAAAGATTTTCTCTACGGGATGAACAAGAGAACAGCCCTGCGCTTTCTCGGAGTTCGAGAGGGTGTTATGACCAGTAAAAGCCTGTTAAAGGCCCAAAATCAAAGAGGTTTTTAACCTCAAAAACCTAAGAAACATCAAAACCCCCGAACAATATCGTTCGGGGTTACTTATTGGTCGAATTTCCTTGACAAATCAGGGTTTTTCCGTAATATGACCCTTGTCTCCTCAGACCCCTTGAGGCAGATAATAATATTATTATCAGTCCGAAGAAATGGTCATAGTAAGGCTTCTCACGCCTGAATCATGTTTCATTTCGGCAATGTTATTTTCTCACATTCTGCGGGATCGTTTCACTACGTCCTCAAATGTTCGAAAATACATATGCCTTCATGAATTTGTTTATTCTGTGTCGCAGAATAGCACATGAACAATGACCATCTTCACGCCTTGTGATTATTTCACAAGAGTTGGATTTTATATCCAAGACTACCTTCGTCTGATTTCGTATCAGGTGGAGCGTTTAATTCAACAAACAACATTCATATGTCACGATCTATACATAAAGGTCCGTATGTCGATGTAAAATTGCTGAAGAAAATCGAAGGTAAAAAACCCCTGGAAACAGGAGTTATCAAAACATGGGCGCGTGCGTCTATGGTTTCCCCAGAAATGATTGGGTTTACATTCGGCGTTCACAACGGCAAAAAGCACGTCGAAGTATTAGTCTCTGAAGATATGGTTGGTCACAAATTAGGAGAATTTTCTCCTACAAAGACTTTCCACCGTCACGGAGGTAAAATGCAGAAAGAACTTGATCAGAAGAAAAAGCAAGCTGAGATCGCAGCTGCAAAATCAGCTAGTGCATCATCAGCCGCAAAAACTGGTGCCAAGAAAAAATAGTATATGAAAGCTTATCTAAAAAACTATCGACAAGCTCCACGTAAAGTTCGCCTCGTTGCGGATTTAATCCGAGGAAAAGCTGTCGCTGATGCACATAATGCATTGGAATTCTTGCCAAAGCGCGCAGCAACAATGTTCCAAAAATTATTAGCATCTGCAGTTGCAAATGCTGATCACAATTTCAAAGTTGGAAAAGAAAATTTACGAGTTATGGCAGTTTCTGTTACAAAGGGTCCAACCCTAAAACGAATCCGTCCTGTATCTCGAGGTCGAGCACACCGCATTAATAAACGAACTAGTATCGTTACACTTTCACTCGGAGCAGGAGTTCCAATGAAAAAGTCTCGTACTAAAAAAACTGCTTAATCTATGTCAAAAATTGTACATCCTTATGCTCATCGTTTACCGCTCATCCGTGGGTGGCAATCACGATGGTTCCGTTCAGGAAAATCATATCGAGAAACATTGCGTACGGATATCATGATTCGAGAATATCTCGAAAAGAAACTCCGAACCAGTTATCTCTCTACGATCACTTTTGAACGAAATTCAAAAACTTTAAAAATTGTTATTGCGACTGCTCGTCCTGGAATGGTTATTGGCCGTTCAGGTGAAGGTATTGAACTCTTGAAAAAAGACATCATGAAGTTCATGAAGCAAAAGAAAATCGTGGTTACCGAACAGGTACTCATCGATATCGTAGAAGTAAAAAATCCCGATGCTGATGCTGCTATTGTAGCGTATACAATCGTAGAACAGCTCGAGAAACGTCTCCCATTCCGACGCGTGATGAAACAGACTATTGAGAAAATCATGGCTGCACGTGGAGTAAAAGGAGGAAAAATCGTATTATCAGGTCGACTTGGTGGTGCTGATATGGCTCGTCGCGAAGAAATCAAACTCGGTGGAATTCCATTGCAATTCATGCGTGGAGATATCGATTTTGCTCGTGACACAGCACGTTTGGCATTCGGAGGCATCGGAGTGAAAGTGTGGATCTATCGTGGAGATACACTGGAACAAATGCCACCAAAAAATTAATCACAGAGAACTATTCTCTCATTCGTTATGTTATTTCCTAAAAAAGTAAAACATCGAAAATGGCAGACTGATCGAAAGGATCTTTCGAAAAAAGTTGCAACACGAGGAATCAAATTGCAATTCGGATCATTCGGGCTACGGTCATTGTCTGGTTCTCGTGTGATGTCAAACCAAATCGAAGCAGCTCGAAAAGTCGTTTCACGAACGCTGGGTAAAACTGGACGTTACTGGATCCGAATCTTTCCAGACCGACCGTTGACGCAAAAAGCGGCACAGGTAGGTATGGGTAAGGGTAAGGGAGACTTGAACAAGTATTGTTTCGAGGTTGAACCAGGTCGAATTCTATTCGAAGTCGATGGAGTGTCAGAAGCAATCGCGCGCGAAGCTTTGCGAAAAGCGAGTACAAAATTGCCTGTGACAACTCGAACCATTAGTCGAGACGACATGTAATTCACAAAATGTATGCAAACAATCAATCGTAAAACTCTTCGTGGTACAGTCGTTTCTGATAAAATGGACAAAACAGTTGTCGTATCAGTAGAACGATTTGTTAAACACCCGAAGTACAAGAAATTCCAAAAAATTTCAAAACGGTATAAAGCTCATGATGAGCAAAATTCAGCAAAGGTCGGTGATGCAGTAACTATTCGCGAATGTCGCCCAATGTCAAAAGATAAAACTTTTGAATTGGTAACGACAGACGCAAAATAATATGATCCAAGTTGGAACTAATGTTATTATCGCCGATAACACAGGAGCAAAAAAAGCTCGCGTGTTTAAAATCCTCGGTGGTTCACACCGCCGCTACGCTGGAATTGGTGATATTGTAGTTCTGTCAGTAAAATCTGCAGAACCACGAAAAAATGTAAAGAAAAAAGACGTGCACCGTGCAGTAGTCGTTCGAGAGCGAACTGCGCTTCGCCGAAAAGACGGTTCTTATATTCGATTTGATGATAACGCAGTTGTTATCCTTGATAAGAAAACAAAAGAACCAAAAGGAGGTCGTATCTTTGGTCCTATTCCACGAGAATTATCAGAGCTCGGATACCAGAAAATTGTATCTCTGGCTCCTGAGGTTCTCTAATCAAACAACTATATGATTAAAAAAGGAGACACTGTAATGGTCCAGTCTGGATCACACAAAGGTACAAAAGGTACCATCGAAAAAATCATGCGAGCTGAAGGTAAAGTTATTATTACCGGAGTGAACATGCACAAAAAAGTTATCAAAGCGCGTATGCGTGGAGAGAAACATACCTTGGTCGAAACCGCATTTCCAATCCATATTTCAAACGTTTCATTGATTGATCCTCAATCAAATAAACCAACTCGAACTGGATCTCGCCATGATGGCAAGAAAAAAGTTCGCGTTGCAAAGAAATCCGGAAAAGATATTGCATAATTGTATTCAATGATAATTAAATTTTATGTCAATTCAATCAAAACAAACAGAATCATATAAAGTCTTGAAAGATCAATTCGGATACAAGAATGCGCTTTCTGCACCAAAAATTCAGAAAGTTGTGGTTTCTGTAGGAACAGGTTCTGGAATGAAAAAAGATCGTAATAAAAATACTTTCGTTACCGATCGATTAATGAAAATTACAGGACAAAAACCTGCAATCCGTGGAGCAAAACAATCAATCGCTTCGTTTAAAATTCGAGCGAATGATCCTGTTGGTGTAATGGTAACATTACGTGGAGCTCGCATGTATCAGTTTCTCGACAAATTGATAGATATCGCTCTACCTCGAACAAAAGACTTTCGTGGAATTACTCGATCATCAGTAAACGCCCTCGGTAACATTACTATGGGTATCAAGGAACACACTATTTTCCCTGAAACTGGAGATGAAGAAATCGTACACGTATTTGGTATGGCAATCACAGTGGTAACCACTGCGAAAACCCGTCCAGAGGCGCTTGCTTTCTTTGAATATCTTGGATTCCCTCTAAAGAAGGAAGAAGAGACAAAGAAAAAACGCGTTCGTCGCAAGAAATAATCTTCGTAAAAAACTACCTGAGAGGGTGGTTTTTTATTTGCCAAAATTCAATTCCAGGAGTATAGTCGTGAAAATCACATCTAAAACTATATAGTATGAAACCTCAAAAAAATCTTAGAACTTTTCTGTGGTGTTGGTACGATAATTTCACTGGCTCCATTTTTGCAACTATCTGCCTTGTCATTTTTTTAGTTTTATTTTTTCATTCAATAGATCCTGTTGGTAGAAAAGACTTTTTACTACTCAGTGCTCCGATTTTATTAGCCTGTTATTTTTCATTTCAGAACTATACTTTGGATAGATTAAATTTTAAAATAGCGTCCGAATGGATAAACTTACAAAAACTAAATGATAATCTAGCAAGATGTATTGATGATTTAGAGCTTAATCGTTACTTATTTCATGAAACTAGAGGAAGAGGAGTTTTCAGAAAGAAACTCTCAAAGGAATTAATTGAGAGTTATAATGAAGTTTTTTCAAGAAACCGAG
>CAZKPY010000013.1:0-9374 GCA_964554815.1 uncultured Candidatus Saccharibacteria bacterium
TATATAAATTCAGTGATATGGTGCAAGCAAAGGAATACTCCTTGTAAATAAATAAAAAACATATGAAAGCAACATTAATCTGGGTGATCCGTCACCTGCTGATTCCTGTTGGTTTCGTATGGACAACAGGATTTTTCGTAATTTTTGAACAAGATAACAAACCAAAAGGTGGTATGGCCGAGGGTATAGGTGGTTTTACCGCTGCAGAAATTGCAACTTTGGAAATAACACCTGCAAACGCACTTCGGTACGGTGACAGTCTTGTGAGACTGAGAAAAAAAGAAATAGCAAAAACACGCGTTTATGCTCCTTATGATTATTTTCATGACATAAAACAATTTCAAATGTTCGAGCGGGTATATTTTGATTCCCTATCAAAAACACGTGAAGGTAGTCATTTTTTAATGACGATAACATCAGGAAACATATGTAGTTTCAGAGGTGAATTAGTCATGCTGCGCGATCAGAATTGGAAAAATCTCAATCTGAGTTTTCATGGGTCAGGGTTAAAGTATTTAACGAAACGAATGAATATTCAAGAAGCTCAAGATTATTGGTTTCCAAATGATAAACTTGTTTCAAAAAATGACCCTGGTAATTTCTGGGATGATTTTCTCGGTGTAATTTTAAATTGGTTACTCAGCATTTATTTGAAGGGTTTACTATTGGCTGCGCTCTTGTTTTATATTTGGAGAACTCATTTAAACAAAGAGATTAAATATGAGTTCGGCGCTATTGATCCCAGACCTGAATTAGATGGTTCATTCGGAGTAATTTCATTTATTGCCTCTGTATTAATCTGGCCGATAATTTTGGGAATCGATATTAAAAAACGATTTTCAGAAAACTTTCGCCATGCAGAGGTATTAACCTACCGAGCAAACGTGTTTACGTTATTTTCTAAGACGGAACTGAAAATCTTGGAAACAGGAAAACAGATGAGTTTTTCTGAATTCAGAGAGTATGTAAAAAGTCTCGGCATGGTTCGCAGACATTCGTTCGGATTTACTTTGATGGTTGTACTAATACTGTCGTTTATTCCTAAACCTGTCCATGCGAAATCGATTTCATTATGTTCGAACGTATATGAAAAAATTGTCGTTACAAATTACAACTATGGTGACGTAGATATTGGTACTGCTCATTTTCAAGTAATTGAAATTGAACCTGTCACGATAATTACCCTCGTCGTAGAAATAATTATTTATCATTTCAAGAGATATACAGATGAAATTCTATCAGGATTTTATCCGGATATTGGTGTAATTCCAAAGTTTGTAAATCAAAATGAAAAAATTGATTTCTAACTTAAAATTACACAATGAAAAAAATAGTGTTATTAATACTGTTATTCATATCATTATATGGGTACGGTCAAATTACCTACACTGATTCAATACATCATGTATCTATCAGTGGTTATGCGGGAGTACTCGCCTATCCTACAATCAATGTGCAAGATAAAAAAATCCGTGCGTACGCAACGACCAGATTAGGAGGAATGGTTAATTGGTTTCCTAAATCTTCCATTTCCCTATTTGGATTGGCGGCAATGGAAATCGATGAAACAGCACATATCGATCCATTTTTATTAGTCGGTGTGAAATTATCACCTCATAAAAAGGTCTTGATAACTGTCGGCAAGATTGCAACGCCGATGACAGAATTGCGACCACTACCGACCACTTCGGCTGGACAATTCGAATCCTGGACTCAAGCCAAGATTCTAGGGTCAGCGTATGGAGGCAAAGTTGCCTACAGTCCAAATCAAAAGGTCACATTAGTTGCTGGTAGTTTCTGGCGCGGCAATAACGAAGCATCCGTGGAATTGGGAATGAAGGTTCCCTACACACAATTTGCTGGGTATTATCTGGTACAACAAAAACTATTCGGTGCCGCAACAAAAATTAATTACAAATGGTTAACCTTGGTAATTAATTACAACCACAAACAAAATGCCGGGTTGTTTAATTGTATTGAATTTCCAAAAACCTCTGGGTTGTCATTATGTTCTGATATTGGTTTCGATACCAATACGGGGAAAATGATCCGTGGTGAATGGGGCCTGTATGAACCCGTAAAGAGTAAGTGGGTCAATGCGTTATTTGGATTGAGCTATAACCACATAACCCGTTCGATTAATACTTATGTGTTTGTTTATCTTTAAAAAGAATAGTGTAAAGCTATAATGCCTTGGATTTTTCCAAGGCATTTTTTTAATATAAAAAAACCTTTCAAAGAGGTCTTTTTATCGTGGGTGACTACAGGGAATCGAACCCTGATCGAGAGCTCCACAAGCTCCAGTGTTAACCGTTACACCATAGCCACCATACTTCCAAACAGCTCAATGATGTGCGATTCGGATTGTCGAGATGCAGGGATTCGAACCCTGAGTCACCTGCTCCCAAAGCAGGCATGTTAGCCGTTACACCACATCTCGAAACTTTCCAATTACTTGAAAAGTAAAAAGACTCTACCATATCCGTGAGGAAAAATCTAGAGTCTTTTATTGGCTTATTTTATTTCCGCATATGACGGATTTTCAGATCGAACAGCTGACTACCAATCACTGCGACCAGCACAATAATGAGATAAATACCTAATATTGCACCTACCGACAGATTAATCGATCGCACTGATCCCAGAATAAATGTACAGAGCCACGACACAATCGAAACACCTCCGAATGCAAATGCAAATCGACGTAGATTATGCAGTTCATCTGGACCATCTATGGATTGTTCCCCGAACGAAATCTTGATCAATTTCGGAGCAACCAATAGGTTGAGCAATACCCCATTTACCACCACAACACCGACGATTACCAGTTTTGCAACGAACTTGGTTTTTATTAACAATTCTACCGAGGATGGAATATACAGCGCCGCACCGGTCAAGATCAACATTCCGAGCGCAAACCAAACCACTTGTGATAATGTATCGAGAATTTCAGATTCACTCTGTGTGATACGATAATCCTTGAGAAATTTCATGAAAAATACATCAGTAACAATCACAGTTCCCATTCCGAGCGCTGCAGAGAGTGCATGTAATATTACGATAATAGTTTTATATTCAAGTAGGAATACATGTAAATTTGAACCGAGCGCTGCACCAGAACTGATGAGGATCGCGAGTGAAATAACAGCCGAACACACACACCAGAAACACCATTCACGAATTACAAGAAATTGAATAATTAATAAATAAACTGAGAAAATTACCGCAAATACTGATAATAGGAAACCAATTACGTAGAGATAATCTGGCGTGATACTCGGAAATATCATGAAAAATGCATATAACGCAGAAATTAATCCATAGTAAAATATTCCAAACGTTGTTACATCAATGCCAAAAAACTTACTATATGATGAATATACGACTGAATTACAATCAGAACCCAATGGACACACCATTGGCTGGCCTATTTTTTTCTGATGACGAATCGCCGCAGCAGTAATAAAACCTATTAATCCAAATACAAATGTTAAAATATAAGCAGTCATGAATTTAGTATATCAAAAAACCTCTCTTTCGAGAAGTTTAAAGGTTATTTATTTTCGCAGCCAAAATGAAATCATTTTCGCATAACCCACCGATCGAATGTGTATATAAATCTAATCCAACACGATTATACCAAATATTGATATCCGGGTGATGACCCTCTAATTCAGCAAGTTTTGCAACAGCATTCACAAAATCTACTGCAGATACAAAATCAGGAAATATCTTTTCTGCATTAATACGCGTACAAGTATCATTCGTCGTCCAGCCAGTTAAATCTGCTGCCGATTGGGTAAAGTAAGTTTGCACCTCATCACACGACAACGGTTCGATATCTCCACGCTCGCATGGTATGCATTTTTTTTCAGATAGTGACATAGTGATTGTTCTAAATTAATTATTAATTATCTTATCCTAAAATATCTTTTCTTCGTATCACTTTCAGCCATGCTTCTTGTGATTTTTCATTAACTACCTGCAGTGTATTTTTTAATTGTAAAACTTCATCTTCCAGTTTTTTATCTGATAATTCTACTGGTAATTTTCTCGAAACATCTTCACAAACTGCTGCAAAGGTTTTCAATGAATACGCTAATCGTTCTAGGTTATCAATATTTTCACTGATTCCACCTTGTCTTTGGAATTCCATATCGGTAAATGTAGTGCTCAATTTTTGAAAACCTTGTTTAATATTTTCAAGTGTTGCAACGTCGTATTTCGTTTCAATATTAGATACTGATTTGAATAGTGATACCATTTTATGAAAATCATCTTCACTTTGAATTGGTGTCAATCGCATACCCTGACGTTCATTTAATGCATCAAGCAATTTTGCTCCTGAATTTGAGATATTTTCTAATGAGGTTTTCATAGTTCCTTCGAATCTTCTGATTTCCTCTATTGTTTCTTCATTTTTTACTGATTCAAAATGTTTTTCTTCTTCGCTTGTTTGATCCTCGACTTGATTTTCGATAACCTCCTCTAATTTTTGTTGTTCATTTAAACTTTCTACAGTTGGAACTATTTTTTCTTCTATTTCAGGTTGAATTGTTATTTCTTCGAGTACTTGTTCTTGGATAATTTCTGGGATTTCTTCTTTTGTTGAAATAGGATCGTTTTCTAATTTGGAAACAACTTCTACGATTGGTGGATTTAATTGTTCTTGTTCAATTTCTTCTTGAATTGCCTTTCTCAACGCGTCAGGTGACATTCCGTTATTTTTTCTAATCTCCGCATTATAATCCAGCATGCTGGGTGCAACATTGGTAGGCGTACCATCAGCCAGCACAATATAACCACGATCGTCCAGTGTTGCACCTTCACCGAAATCCTTGATAAACTCACCATCAGTCATGTTAATCAAGGATTTCATTAATCGTTTTTCGTATTCACCTTCCGATTCAATTGTTTTAGAAACCTCTGACTCAATGGCCTTACTTTCTTCAACTGGTCGATTCTTAAATTTTTCATCAATACTTTCCTTGATATTTGAATACTTTATACCACCTAAACTCCCTCCGATGTTCTGACTTGGCAATGACGAGGTCTGATTTCCCTCTTTGTCGAGTAAATATCCATCTTCACCTACTCCTGAATAGTTGTTATTAAAATATTCGAGATCGTGTTTTTTTAATAATTCGAGTGACTCATTCTCAAAAAACTTTCTGTATTCTGGATTATTTTCATTAATTGGTTCATGCTCTGTCTCCAGTTTTTGGTTTGTTTCCTGAATATTTGATGTTACTTCTAATTCTGCTTTTTCTTTTTTGATTTTTTCAAGTGATGCCTGTTCGTTGAGAATTGATGGTGGTATTTCCGTACTGGTTTCCATTCCGAGCGCACTTCGAATTTTTTCGATACTGAGACTAGTTTGGTTGATGATCTCTTCTTTGCGTGAAATTGATTCTGTAAATTTTTGAATTTTTTCCTGTTTCTGTGTATTAGTTAATTCAACTTTTTTTTCCGCATTATACTCGGCTCGGAGTTTCAATACATCATTATTGTATCTATTTTGCTCTATCATATATACCCATAATAACATGCCGCCAGGTGGATAGCCAATTGGGGTTTAATCCTTTTTCGTACTCAAAACCTAGTACCTTTTCGCTTGTTAATGATTATGGTACCCTAAAGAAAAATTTATACCTATGGAAATCTGGGGCTTTCATATCATTGTTTGGATAATAATAGCTTTTTATCTTGTTGTGATAGTTGGAGGTTGTATAGCATCAGCTATTAATAACAACCGAGGCTAGAGACAAAAAACACCCCCGAATGGCGGTGATTTTATTTACAATGTCTTTACGAACTTTCTCAACTCTCTTGGTGACTTAACACACACCATGTTTTTCGGTGGATATTTTTCTAATGCTTCTTTGATTAATTGTTTCACTCCTCCTTTATAAAACACTTTTATCCACGCTTGTGGCTTAAAATTTTCTTCGCACCCTTCGGGTAGTTCTGGTCGTCTATTTTTTCTATGTTTGATCCACCTTTTCACATTATTCCAAAACGCATGAAAATCTGAATAATCCAAGTAGATAACTAATTCAGCAAATTCTAATATTTCCCTCGGTGCATAGGTCAGGTATCCTTCTGCGATCCAACCTTCCTGAGACATTAACAAATTCTGAATTTTTTGTTCTGCTTCATCTCGATTGTTTTCCTTCCAGTTTGGTCCCCAAATATATGTATCCATGTGAACAATCGGTAGTGAAAGCTGCTTACTCAAAATACGAGCAAGGGTTGTTTTCCCTGTACCATTTTGTCCGATGATTGAAATTCTTTTGTAGTTCATATAGTTATTTTATCATAATTTCTAGATCAGAATTGTTTTTAGAGAGACATTGACGTCTCTGTTTATATATACTATACTGAAAGAAAATATAGTAAAATGAAAAAATTTAAATTTTCAACGTTTGAAAAATGGCTTATTTGGATAGCTATACTTGTTATTGGATGGATATTTATATCACCTATCGATATAAAATACGGCCTTCCGACATCACTTGGTGCTATACCTATGATTATAATTACAGGTGCATCAGTTTTGGTTTTGTATAATAATTTTATTAAGAAATTATTTATTCTTAAATACAGAATCAGAGAAGAACCCTCTGGTGACAAAATAATTTATAAAGCAGATGTTTTAACTATTGAATTCTTTTTTATCATCTGGTGGTCATGGGATCCTGTTAGAAGCGAGTCTCTTTATTCTTATACAGAATCAAATGCTTTTGGAGCCACCAGAGAAAGAACAGTCTTCGTAGGGAAGAAATATGATTCTAAAGAAAAAGCACTCGCAGAAATCGAGAAACATCGACTAGAAATCAAAGAAAATTGCGACAAATTTTTCAAAAGACCAAAGCCAAAAGAAGAAAAGATTACGTACATGTAAATTCAGTTTTATATAAGTAATTAAAAAGCATCAAATAATGTGATGCTTTTTTATTTGTGCGCGGAAGAGGACTTGGTCACGAATAAATTTTCTGACGAAAATTTTTCTCGACCCCGCCTCGCGGTGTTCGCCTTCTCGCTACGCTCGAAACTCACACATCGCTCCGGCTTTCAAGTCCTCGCAAATGCTTTCGCATTTTCGCTCCTTGGTCAGCAAATTAAAAATATCCGAAGTAATCGGATATTTTTAATTTGTGCGCGGAAGAGGACTTGAACCTCCACGGCCGTGAAGCCACTACCACCTCAAGGTAGCTTGTCTACCAATTTCAACACCCGCGCAAGTATTAGGCAGTATACGCATTTATGCGATTTATTCAAGTAACCAAAGAAAATAAAAAATCGCATTTCTGTGATTTTTTATTAGAAATTATTCTTCTGTTTTTTCAGCTGCTTCTGCCTCTACAGTTTCTGTAGCTACTGGAGCCTCTGTTGCTACTTCTTCGACTACTTCGTCCATCATTTCTGATTCTGGAACAACGAGGTCGTTAGATGAGATAAAGAAATCTTTGAAGTTTCGCATTTTACGTCGAATCATTTTAGACACTTTTTCTCGGATAAAGTAGAGTTTCGCTCGACGAACTTTTGCTCGTCGGATGATTTCGATCTTGTCGATACTCGGAGAGTATAGTGGAAAGATTCGTTCTACTCCTACACCGTGAGAAATTTTGCGAACGGTGAAAGTCGCACCTGCTTCAGATCCATGCTTGCGAGCAAGTACGAGACCTTCGAACATCTGGATTCGTGTCTTTCCTTTTTCTTGGATTTTCACGTGTACCCGGACGGTATCTCCTGAACGGAGATCTAACTCCTTGCGAGCTGCAAGGGCGGCAGGAATGAATTGTGTATTGGTTACTGTTGCCATAATACGTTTAATTAAATAATAACCCGCTGACTGTAGCATAATCTGTAGAAAAATCAAGTGTTTATTGAGTAATAAAAAATGGCTGCCGTAATCGACTGCCAATCTGGTTTGAAAACCGTCAAACAATGAGCGGTTGTGGTTTTGCTAAGAAAATCGCCTTTTGGTCTAAACAATGCGAATGAAAACTTGTATTGAGTTTGGAAACTGATGCACGACATCTCCCTTTTGTATCCACAGAAAATGAGAATTTACACCGTTTGTCGTTATCATCCTTTGAAAAGAAATAAATACCCGACTTTGGTGTGAGATAGTCTTTGACTTCCAGAAATACTCTGAAAATTTCACAAGGATTAAGTTCAACAAAAAGGTTATATTTTTCTGCTGAACGTAAAACATCTTTAATTCCTTGAACACTAATTTCATACAAACCTAGATTTTTTTCTTCACCAACAAAATAACAATTGCTGAATGTAATATTATGTTCCATCCAAAATTCGTCAATATGCCCACCTGCTCTGGCTGTTTTCTCTAAATCAGATAATGTTCCGCCTGGTATTGGCTCAATAGAGAAATCTTTTTGCCATTGTATGTTCCCATATCGATTTTTCATTTGAATTTGAAATTGATCCAGAATACTCAGGATATTTTTTTCTAAAAACATCAGAAAATTATTTCTATCGGTAATCAGGTGACAATACTCGGTTGAGCAACAAATTTTTTGAAACATGGCAACAAAATCAGGATCGATTCCTTTTTGTTCCAGAGCATTAATAATATCCTCTGAAAACATTTCATTATTAATGGTCATATTCGTTGTTTTATTTACTTCTATTTTATCAGGTGCACAATCTCGGTCAATGAAAACTACGGAATAACTCGTTTAAAATCATCTGGTAACGGTGCCTCTATAATGTGTTGTACCCCTTGTAAATCCGTAAAGGTAATTTTATACGCATGGAGTGCTGTTCGATTAAACCCAAGCATACCAAGTGTTTTTGGTGCATATAAACCATCTCCAATAATTGGGTGGTGTATTGATTTCATATGAACACGCAATTGATGGGTTCGTCCTGTTTCTGGAAATAATCGCACTAATGAAAATTTTTCGCCTTGAACTACAAATTTTTGTTCTGTAAAATAGCGCGTAACAGCTGGGCGCATCACACCTCGCGTATTACGCCCTGTTGACCATATACGAATATCTCTGGAATTGCGCCCGATTGCCTCATCGATGATTCCACGGTCATTTGTAAATCCGGAAACAATCGCGAGGTATTCTTTGCGAATGGAATGATCTTGGAATTGTTTTTTAAAATGTTCGTATGCATTCTGCGTTTTTGCGAGGATTAATACACCTGACGTTTCTCGGTCGAGTCGGTGCACAATTCCTGGGCGATCAATAGTAACAATTTCACCTTTATGTTCCATGACTAATGGTTCACCGACACCGCGCATTTCTGGATAATTACTTAGAGTCCAATCAATAAGCGATTTCTCGGTGCGTTTTCCGTCTGGATGCACGACCAAACCTGCTGGTTTATTAATCACC
>CAZKPY010000013.1:9474-10605 GCA_964554815.1 uncultured Candidatus Saccharibacteria bacterium
CTCGGTGCGTTTTCCGTCTGGATGCACGACCAAACCTGCTGGTTTATTAATCACCAACAGATCATCGTTTTCAAGTAAAATAATAGGTTGCAACTCACTCATATACTATGCATTAATTTCAGTTTCAAGTTCACTGCAGAATTTCTCAATTTCTTTAACACCAACATCAGCAGATACCTGTTTCCAAATTTCTGGATCGTTTTGTAAATCGCTAATAAGTTCAGAAAATATCTCTGTAGCAAAATTATTTGCTAATCCATATTGATCTGCAGCATCTTCAAACCCTTTTGATTTACTAAAATTATAATACGCACCTAATTGTCTCATGATTTGATATGCAACAATGTATTTGAGAATATGACTTTTTTCTCTTTCTGTTGGGAGCTTCTGGTTCGCGCTTGAAATAAGATCCTTAACATGTTCTGAAGAAATTGAAAGAATTGTGTATGGGAGATTACGAAGAGATCCCTCGAATTTTCCACCTGAAACATATCGTGCCTCTGTGAGATGCCCATTATCTAAATTATTTTTCATTTTTTTCTTTTTTAAATCAATATCAACCCTTTTTTCACTAACAAGCGCAATGTCAATTCCGAGCCCAAGATGATTAATAATATCTTGATTCTCTGGATCTTCTGATTCAATCAATAAATCAATTCCTCGTAAATAATCATCAGCCTTTGCAGAAATCAGAGACGCAGCTCTGTAATCAGTCCAAGAGGAGAGATTTTTATAAATCAAATACTCGGCAATATCTGCCTGTTTTTTGACTTCTATAGACGATTCATCTTCTTCTCGTGCCCAGATTTCTTCTAAGTCTCTCACTCTCTTTGCATCGTCTCGAATATCTTGAGGATCAACAATTCCTTTAAAATTAGTTGGGTTTGGTCGTTCTGATTCAATAACCTTGATAATTTGATTATGTACAAGGTTAATAAAATCACTATCAGACAGTTTATTCTCTAATTTCTTGTCTAATTTTCTAATGATTGCATCCTCATAACTCATATGAAAGTACTCTAACATCTCTTGATTTGTTTGTCATCCGTTGGTATAGTGCCGATACTTGCCCCCGTAGTTCAATGGATAGAACAGGAGACTTCTAAGCTCTTAATCGAGGTTCGATTCCTC
>CAZKPY010000014.1:0-425 GCA_964554815.1 uncultured Candidatus Saccharibacteria bacterium
TTAGAAGAGGGTTTGATATTAATCCTGGACGTCCAATGAGCACTGAATACAAAATGAAATCCACTGTATTTCAAATGCGTAATCAAGCAGAAATTATTTACCAAAGAAGCTCTCCAGGATCATTTGAAAATCTCTGTTCAGATAATGAGACTAAATCATTACTTTCTAATATAAAGAAAAGTACTATAAAATGCTTTAGTGATTCTGACTCATGGGTAGTTGCTGTTAAGGTAAATGTTAAAAAAATGAATATATATTATTGTTCTGATAGTAATGTTTCTGAAGAAATTGATGAGACTCAATATAATACTATTATAAATGCAGATACTTTATGCTTAGGAAGTAGTAAGGTAAATAATAATTCAGCATTAGATATTAAATTAATAAAAGAGAATACACTCGCTTGTAACAAAGAGATTATCCCC
>CAZKPY010000014.1:435-10134 GCA_964554815.1 uncultured Candidatus Saccharibacteria bacterium
CTTAAGAAATTTGAAAGTGAATACCCAGGAGGTGGTAATATGGGTATAGTAGAACCAGATAGGATTTTCTTTAATTGTCTTGATAAAAAAATGATTGTGACTCAAGAGGTTAAAGACTATATTCATCAAAATTCTGAAAGCATCACGCCACCATTTTTAGACTAATTAGTTACCATAGTTACCTTACATTATCCTTACTAACCTCTGTATATCAACCACACAGGTTCGAAGTGTAACCGATAGGCGGAGCTAAGTGTTGACACATAATAAAAGAACTGTATTATCTTGAATAATACAGTTCTTTTATTATGTATTTGATTGGTTTTCAGAGAAGATGTTGTCTTTTGCGATAACCAATTAAATATAAAAGAGATGAAAATAAATACAATTTTACTAATCACATCCGACAAATCAGGAAGTGTGATGGCGATGCTACAATCAAGTAGTTCTCCGCAGATACCAAGAATAATAATAGCTAGTGGTCCAGACGCATTAAAAGATGCTTGGGAACAACAACAAAATGGTCATATTTTTTATAACCGTGTTTGTACATTCTTACCACATAGTCAAGAACTTCTTGATGCAAAGAAAGCATTGGGTATTGAAGATGGTTTTTTTAGTAATAAGAAAGAAGAACCCAGAAAGTGCCCAAGGTGTCATGGTAGAAAAGTTGATCCGTATCGTTATCAAGACGATTGTCACAGATGTGGTGGTGTCGGTGAAGTTTATGGTCCTGAAAGTAATTTTATACCAAGTCAGTTTGCTGATTAAAAATGATTTATAAAAGTCGAGAGCCTACAATTATCTGTAGGCTTTTTATTACCATTGGTAGGCAACCTGACCTGTGGTAGAATCCGATTATGAGCAACACAGAAAACAATATCGTTTTTCTAACTGAAGATCAATATAAAAACTTTGACTTAGAACATTCTGAAAAGATAATTAAGGTCACTCATTTCTCAAAAACTTGGGCAAAAGATTCAAAAAACAATATTTTATTTAGCCAGATTGCTATACCTGCGCTGGGAGATTTTTGCTATGAGATTTGGTTAGATGATAATCAGTCAGTACAAAATTTCATCGAGGATGGAGTTGAATTTTCTGTAACCAAAGATAAAACTTATTTACGTATTGAAATGCATGAATCAGACAATCATGATTTAGAGCAAGTTTCATATGATGTATATACTAAACTCTTTGCATTAGCAGCATCAAAAAACCTCGGCAATTTAGTTCGAGTGTGGAATTATATTCCAAATATTTTATCGGAAGATGGTGACCTGGAACGATACAGAAAATTTAATATAGGGAGATGGAATGCATGGGAGCAGTTTGGTCCAAAGTTTTCTAATGGAGTTCCTATACGCCCTGCAATGACTGGGATTGGTGCTCTTTCAGGTCCATTAGTAATAGAGGCGCTGTTCTCGCATTCAAACGTTATTCATTTAGAAAGTCCTCGGCAAACAGAATTCGTAAACTACTCAAAAAAATGGGGGCCAAAACCTCCTATATCTGCGAGGGGAACATTATTATTGAATGCTGATAATGCCGAATTGTATATCTCTGGCACAGCAAGTTTAGTTGGTGAAGAAGTTGCTCATGAAGGTGATGTAATTGAGCAAACAAGAGAAACATTAAAAAACATTGAGATCTTAATTGGAAATGAAAACTTAAAGAGATACGATCAGGACATTAATTTTACACTGGATAATGTTCATGCGATTCGTGTTTATGTTAAAAATCCAACAGATTATGTTCAAGTGAAGCAGATACTTGATGAAGTTTGGAAAGATAAAAACATTCTCTATGTAAACGACGATATTTGCCGTCCTGGTTTTTTAATTGAAATAGAAGGAATCGCAAAGAAATAATTAGTTACAATAGTTGCCGTATATTACCCTTGTAACTTTTTTGTATATCGAACCGAATGCGCCTGTTTTTAAGGAGTTATGCGACTATAAAAACAGTGCGTTTCGACCGTAGAGAGATACCTATTCAAGCCAAATTGTACAGGATTATTTCGGTCGAGATATGTTGAAAAAAATAAAACATATGTTATATTTCTAGTAAGGTGGCGTATGTTTCGTCATTGTTCTAAAAAAGTAAATATGAAAACAACACGTAAATCTCCTCAGGGAAGGAGTAAAAGTCCCGCTACAGCCTTATCGGTACTGCAGCATCAGACAGCTCTCAATCAAGGGGTTATGCCCGCTGTTCAAGGAGAGTATTACAGCTATCCTTCTTTGTTTACAAAGGAGCAACCATTGTACGCACTTATGAAGTGCAAATCGAACAAGGTGCGGAAGATAAGTGAAATTTCCACTTTAGGTGCAGAAATTAATGCATTTTTCCAATGTTATGAGGAAAACCCTCAAATTCTTTCCATCAAAGAAGCGAATGCTTTAGGCCTGTTAGGGAGTACAAAAATAAAAGATGTTTTTGATGACATCCGGTTTGCTCCAACAGATCTTACTGATGAACAGTTCCTCGAACTGCGAGACAGCAAGGAAACAACAGTATTGGTAAGCGCGTGCGAGAAAGTATCTCATGAACTGCGTAATGTTGTAGATCTTCATGAGGGTCTCGTTGTAGCTTTCAAGACTAGCGGAGGGAAATATGGTATGTTTTTGGTTGAAGAGATCACATTTTCTTCTATCCAAATCGAAGCGTGCCATATTCTGCTTTAAGTGAACCCTGTTTACTTAATACCACATTCTTTTTGTGGTATTTTTTATTATTTAATTAAAATTGGTATATAATTTAACCATATGGAAATCAGAAATTACAACGAATACGATAAAAGTGCCGTGCAAGCTATTTTTACCAAATATTGGACTGACAAGGAATTTTTGAATGAGCTTACAGACAATATAGATGGTAACAAAATATCTTTTTATGTTGCAGAAAAAAATGACGATATAGTAGGGATTGCTGGTTTTAGAAAAGCACCGGAATATTTTCGCATCCACGCAACAACTGAAAACCCAGCAGAATTATACATTATAGCTTCTAAGTTACAGCGGGAAGGAATCGGAAATGCTCTCGTACAAAAAGTAATCGAGGAAGCAAAGAATCAATCGTATACAGAAATAGAATGTTATAGTCCTGAGACACATGACAGTTCTTGGAAATTTTATGAGAAACTTGGATTTACTCAGTATGGAATTATCAAGGATCCAGATGATGATTATCCTGGAATGTTGTGGGTGAAACTTATTTCATAATAGGGTTCTAATTATTTTATTGATTATCTTTACAGATATTCAATAAGTGGAGACTACTTGACTTTTTGTATTATTATGTTAATATAATATTAAGAAATTAGCTCCTTGATATATAAGGTTTAATTTTGTTATATAACTTTCTGGACGTCCAGATTGGTTTCTAGAGAATTATATAACAACACTAAACCAAAACAAGATGAACAAGAAATTATTAGTTACCCATAATGGCCAAGGTCATATGGACGATTATTTTGCTGTCGCGGCATTTTTACTAGCAAATTCAGACTATGAAGTGATCCGTACCAGAGATAAAAATATTTTCGACAACGCAGATGCTTTAATTGATGTTGGAAATGATTATAATCCTGAAAAAGATCATTTCGATCATCATCAAAAAGGCGGTGCTGGAGAAAGGTCAAATAGTATTCCGTATGCTTCTGCAGGATTAGTTTGGAAAAAATACGGTGCAATACTTTGTGATAATGACCAAGGTATGGCAGACAGTATTGAACAGAGACTTATTTCATTTATAGACAGTTTGGATACAAACACAGATGTTTATGAAATGAAAATACAGGATACTCGTGTTTACTCTATTCGTGATTACTTCTATTGTTTATTTCAGCCGTTTCAAGCTGAGAGAGACAATATGCAAGAGCATGACCGTTTATTTTTCTTGGCAGTTGCGAAAGCCAAGGAACTATTGCAGTTGGAAATTGCAAAGGCCAAAGAAAACAAAGAATTGATACAATATGTAGAAGATCGCTATGAACAAGCATCTGAAAAACGTATCATTGTTTTCTCAAAAAGCTGTCCATTCCAATTTGTATTACAAAAGTACAAAGAGCCATTGTTTGTAATTATTCCATACCAACAATCACAGTTCGTAGTAATTGCTGTAAAAGAGCAAGACAGTTCCGTTGATCGTTTACCGTTCCCTGTAGAATGGAGAGCAAAAAATGGAAATGAGTTGCAAGAAGCTGCCGGTATTACTGATTTGCATTTCTGTCATGGTCAAGGTTATATGCTGATTGCAAATACCTTTGACTCGGCAAAAGCTGCTGCAGAAAAAGCCATTCAAATTTCTTAGTAGAAAGTTTTCACCATCGTCCCTTACAGTAATGTAAGGGATTTTTAATTAATTAAACCAGCGACATTGTATATAAAAAATAGTATAATCAACTATATGAACAATTTTCAAAAATACTATAATCCAGAGTTTCTCGAATCGCAAGGTCATGAACTGGTTTCATTTTTGGCTGCTGATTTAAAAAAACAAATCTCTGTCGAAAGATTATTTTCATCAAAAAAACCAAATGAACTCCTCAAGCTTGTCAAAGATGGGGCTTTTCCTGATCCCAATGCAACCGTCGCAAACATTGCAGAATTTTTGAGTAATAATATTTTTCAAACATATTCTCCAAATAATTTAAGTCATCAGGTCAGTGTGCCGAGCTCTGCTTCTGTTCTCTTTAATTTTATCGAAGCATATTTTAACGCGTCTACGCCATCAGCTGAAAGGTCGCTCATTGGAAATGTAGTTGATAAGTTTGTAACCGATTGGATGGTTTCTAAAATTGGATATGATTCAAATGCTGACGGAATTATGACCACGGGGGTAACTCTCGGTAATTTAACTGCGCTTTTAACTGCCCGAGCAGTAAAAGGAAAAAACGTTTGGAGCATGGGAAATACAGAACAAATGGCTGTTATGGTTTCAGAACAGGCTCATTATTGTATTGATAAGGCAGTGCGAACTATGGGGATGGGTGAGAAGGGTGTAATAAAAATAAAAACAAATGAAAAATATCAAATGGATCTGCAAGATCTTGATTTGAAATATAAAGAAGCAAAAAAAAGTGGAATAAATGTAATTGCAGTAGTAGGAAGCGCATGCACCACATCAACAGGTAGTTTCGATGATTTGGAAGCGATTGCAGTGTTCGCGAGCGAACATAACATTTGGTTTCACATCGATGCTGCTCATGGTGGACCTGCGGTTTTTTCTGAAAAATACAAATCTCTTGTTAAGGGTATTTCAAAGGCGGATTCAGTTGTTATCGATTTGCATAAAATGTTGATGTCACCGAACGTTGCAACGGTTGTGTTGTATAAAAACAGAGCAGATTCGTACGAAACATTTTCACAAGATGCACAATATCTTTTTTCTGAAGACTCAGACGAGGTGTACGATCTTGGTAAGAGAACATACGAATGCACCAAGCCTGCAAGTGGTATTAGGTTTTATGGTGTTTTGAAATTATATGGCGAATCGTTCTTTACAGAAGCCATTGAACATTGTTTTGATCTTGGAAACGAATTTGCTACGCTTGTTAAAAACGATTCCGAGTTCGAGTTATTGATTGAGCCGCAATGTAATATTGTTTGTTTCCGACTCTTGAAAGAGGGTGTGGATTTAAACGAGCTAAACAAGCTTATAAAGAGGCGAGTAATTGAAAATGGAAAATTTTACATCGGTTCTACAGTTTTAAATGGAGAGTTCTGGCTGAGAATTGTTATTATGAATCCACTGACAACAATTGATGATTTAAATAATTTACTCGATCATCTCAAGAGAAAATAGTTACTATGGTTACTTTACGTTGGTATGCATCCCAATAATCTTTCAATCTCGAGCGAACTTGATTATGGATTAGTATTTCCTCTGTTGGTAATTATAAAAAATAAACAAGACCAAGATATGTCTGTAGTCATTTCAGAGTATATTCTCAGCCTGTTTTGGTGTACAGAATATTTTTGGCCTAGGTATTTTTATTTTTATCATGATATACTTATTCCATGAATATCGCATTAAAATTTTTCAAGCAGGTTATTTTTATTGGTATATTTTTATTAATAATTACTCTAGGCGCGTCTCGTGTTTTTGCAGATGCACCAAATGCTACAAATTTATCAGCTGCAGAATCCTATACAGAAGACACAACCCTAAATCTGGTTGATATTGTTACGAGCGATATTGATGGAGGGTCTCTTACTGCAACGCTCACATTATCAAGTCCTGCAGCGGGGAGTTTAAGTACAGCAACATCTGGTGCTGTAACTTCAACATATAATGGAGGCACAGGTGTGTGGACAGCGACTGGTGCAATTGCTGATGTGAATACATTACTCGCAGGTGTATCATTCGTTCCTGCGACTAATTACAATTCAAGCTTTACTATTGTAACGAACGTATCAGACGGAACCGACTCTGTATCAGGAACAAAAATTGTTACAGGTACAGCGGTCAATGATGCACCAATATTAGATTCTAGTAAAAGTCCGGTTATGTCATCTGTTGCAGAAAATGCTGGTGTGCCAACAGGTGCCGTAGGTACCCCTATTTCTAGTCTTGTTGACTTTACTCTACCTGCAGGAGGGCTTGATAATGTAACTGATGCTGACAGTGGACCATCATTAGGTATTGCGATTACTTCGATTGATACCACAAATCTCAGTTGTTATTATTCAATAAACAGTGGATCTTCATGGACTATGCTTGGTGTCTTTTCAGATGCGGTGGCACTTCTTGTTTCTAGTGACTCTACTAACCGTATCTATTGTCATGCCGTCACTGGTGTAACTGGAACATTTCCGACCGCTATCACATTCCGAGCATGGGATAGGACGAGTGGTAGCAGCGGATCGCTTGGAAACACTACCACTAACGGAGGAACAACTGCATTTTCTACAGCAACTGATAATGCATCTATTACAATAACCGCTGCTCCAGATACTACACCACCGACTGTCCAGAGTGTAACACCAGCAGATGGTACGACAGGCACTGCTATTGATGTTCCACTTGTGATTACATTTTCAGAAGCAATGAACCCATCATCAATTACTGTTTCATCTGGCCCATGTGATGAAACATGTCCGGCGTATGATCAGGTATGGTCAAGTGGAAATACAGTGCTCACATTAAATATTGACGGGTTGTTTACTGCAAATACTGAATATACTATCGAGATAGGAGGCGAAGATGCGAACGGAAATAGTATGACTACATCTTATTCATGGTCATTTACAACATATGTACCACTTGTATTAACAGAAGTTACTCCAATTCCTTCGCAAGTTACAGCTGCAAATGCGATTTATTATTTTAGCTCAAACGATAATCCAGAGGACGAAGCCGAATATCTATCAGATGCATGTTCTGCACCAGAAGGTGATAATGTAGAAGTGTTAGTTGATCCAATTGCGCATACTTACTTTTTCCGTGGTTTAGTTGTTGGACATACCTACGATTGTTTATTTCAGATGACTTCACTTTACCGTGGGACATCAAACATGTTGCGTGTCGGTCCATTTACAGTTATTGCACCACCGATTCACTCATCTACTGGGTATAATCCATCGTTTATGCCGCAGTCAGTTTCAGTCTCCACATCAGTAGTGGCCGCGATTAAACCTAAACAGGTGTGCCCATCGGAACAGATACTGACACAGAACTTACGCGCTCCATCTCGCAACGGAAGATATAATTCGTATACACGTGCAGTGGTAACAGATGTAAAAACATTACAGACACATCTTAACAGGCTTGGTTTCGGCCCAGTTAGCATAGATGGAATACTTGGAATAAAATCAGATAGTGCAATCAAAAAATTACAGACATCTCTCGGTGTAAAAGCTGATGGATTTATTGGAGCTAAAACTAGAGAAGTAATTAATAATTCCTGTACGATATAACACTATTATGAATGTATGATACCGATGATTATTTTATATGCATAAATTTCTCATGAAACTATATTCAGCTTTTCCCAGGATGCTCCACAAGAGTAAGTTTATTCGCTATGGATTTTTAATGAACGAGGGAATCTGGGCACATATGATTGGTGCTGGAATTATTGCAAATATTATCCAGCGATATATTAGTGCCAGTATTACAGTTCTGATTGTGTTTTGTATTGCAGTTTTATGGGAATGTATTGAAGCCTATCTGGAAACTCCAAATAAGACAGAAATTCTCCATGTCTATAAATCAAAAGAACAATATATTTATGACAGTATTGCAGATATTATCGGCGCTGTGATTATTGCTGTGTTGGTTGTTTTTTAATATTAAATAGTTGCTCATTTTTGATATTTAGGTATACTCTATTGATATAAGTTAGCTTATCAATAATCACCACTATCACTATGGCAAAACGAGGAACAACCCTTGCACAGCATGTAAAATCAAAGAACTCTCGCAAAACAAAAAAGCGACTTGAGATTAAACATGAAATGCTCGAAGCACGTGCAAAAAAACGAAATTTCAAGAAATAAAAAGCACCTTTAATGAGGTGATTTTTTGAGAACGTACCATATTGAGGTTGAGGAGTTTATATCTATTGACATATATGTAATTACGTGTAAAATATCGACGAACAAAAGGGTATGCCGAAAACCTTTCAGAGTAGGCTCTAAACTAAATAATATTCTCCATGCAAGAGTTATTGCTTGAACTTTTTACAAAAATCGGATTTTTATCTATTAATCCTAAAGATTATGTTGATCCAGGGGATCCTGTAGGCAACAAAGAGAAACTAATTGGTAATATGAACGACCTCGAGAAAGTGTGTTACACGTTTCTTGAAAACCAAAGAACCAAACACAAACAACTACATGCAACGATGCATGATTCCGAATCTGACTCCGACGAATATCAAAAGGCGGAATCTGAACATTCTTTCACTCATTCAGTTGAAGAAGCTGTTAGAGGTATTATGTGGAGCTCAATTAAAAGCAGATTTGCTTCACCAAAAGGATCCACAGGCTGGAGTCTTCGCAAAGATTTCCAAATAGTTGCAACTTTTGAAGAAGAAAAAGAACCATTTGGTGGTTTCGCCGGTTTTACCGTTATCAGACTGGGAAGCATGAATTTTGGTGGTTAATTAGCAGTTAAAGATTTTAGAGTTGTTTGTTTTTCAAACAACTTTTTTTATTACTCTTAATAAAATTTTAATCTATGCTATAATCGCCGATATGATTACCATAAACACACCAGTTTCTGATTTCGAAGGCGAAGCATATCAGAATAATGAAATTAAAAAGATTAAATTATCAGATTACAAGGGAAAATGGGTTGTTTTGATTTTCTATCCGGCAGATTTTACATTCGTTTGTCCGACCGAGCTTGAGGACGCGCAAAAACATTATGACACCGTGAAAAAACTTGGTGGGGAAATCATCAGTGTCAGCACCGATACTGCATTCGTTCACAAGGCATGGCACGATAATTCACCAGCAATAGGAAAGATTGAATATCCAATGCTCGCTGATCCGACAGGGAACATTGCGCGCATGTTCGGAACGTATATCGAATCAGAGGGACTGTCATTGCGTGGAACATTTATTATTGATCCAGATGGAGTTTTGAAAACGATTGAAATTCATGACAATAGTATCGGACGCTCTGCGCGGGAAATGGTTCGAAAATTGCAAGCTGCAAAATTCGTCCGTGAGAATACTGGAAACGTAT
>CAZKPY010000015.1:0-9941 GCA_964554815.1 uncultured Candidatus Saccharibacteria bacterium
GTTGATATCGTAAAGATTTCATTTCGAAGCCCTCACTCACACAGCCAGTATATCATAATCATTTTAAAAGTCAAGCAATTTCAAGGGTAGTTGGGTCATTTTGTTATAAAATAAGGGTTTATTGACAATTTCTGTAAATAATGTATTATACAGTAAATAATACATTCCAATAATCAATTAAAATAGCTACCATGAATCGTAATTTAAAGAAAAGTATTACAGACTTAGGAACTATCAGTAACACAATTAGTCTGACACTAAAAACCATTATCAGCAGAGATGCTCATTCGAATTTGAAAAAATTCTTCAAAACCAGTGATGGTTCACAGGTCGAAAAAAACATCGCTGATTTGTTAAAGCGAAAAGCATGTAATGTAACAGCTACAGAATTAGAATTTCGTCCTGGTGTGAAAGCTAGTGCAGACAAATTAGAGTTTTTCATCGATATAATATCGACCAGGAGAATAAATGAAATCTTGAAGAATAAACAAGACTTAGATTCATTCCTCAGAAGTCATATCGGCATCTGCTTGGAAAAGTTTGAAAAAACGAAACAAGGTGAATCAGGAATCCTGGTAACGCTAAAGGTTTTATAAAAATTCTATTTCAGAACGGATAATCTCTTGTATTTTACAAGAGATTTTTTACTTGAATTTTTTAATGATCTGACATATACTGTCCCTGCGAACCGACCGTCCGCCGCACAGGTGGTCAACGGCTCGCACTCACATAAAACGTTTGTTTGGAGCCCGCACCCGTTGACCTCTTGTGCGAAACCAAACTATCAAAAATACCCTAGAAATAGGGTATTTTTGACGAATATTACAGTAATCCGACAATGTTCTTTGAAACTTCATTTAAAGGCTTGTTCAGTGAATAAAATATCTCGTTGCCTTCGCGATCACGTTTTATGATGTGTGCCTGATGCAGAATAATCAAATGTTTCGAAGTTGATTTCACAGACACGTTAATATGTTTCGCAACGTTCGTCACGTTGCCGTATTTTTTATTCTTGAGATATTTTAAAATTTCCAACCGCTGATCATTCGCACATGCGGCGATAACTTTCGTCATGACATTGATTTTCATATGCACAGAGTATATCAGAAAGGGTTTTTATTGTCTACTATTCGCACGAATTAGAGAATACAAAATAAAAAAGTTATCCACAGTTTTATTTTTTTTAGTATAAAAAATATTGTGCGAAGTTTTTTTATACGCGATAATAGAAGCATAGATGATTTCAGACATTGTTAAGAGATCGAGACCTCGCGACATGTTGGTCGAATCATCGAATTAATTCACACCTATAGGTGATACTCAATATGGCAATGAAAAAAGCTAAAAAAGCTGCAAAAAAAGCTGTTAAGAAAGTAGCTAAAAAAGCAGTTAAAAAAGCTGCTAAAAAAGCTCCAAAAAAGGCAGCTAAAAAAGCAACTAAGAAAAAGAAATAATTTCTTGGAAAAAATCGCATTCGTGCGGTTTTTTCTGTATTTGTTTTATGACCTTTTTCAATATTACCCGTGTTATGTCTACTACCAAAAAGCTGAAAATATGGTAGATTATACATAACTCTCAGGCGTATTTCTGTATATTCGAGATTGGTTGCGTTTTCGCAGGCATGATTTGCACACCGTCTTGAGAGACTAATCATTTATATTATGTCTTTATTTGAAACAATTTTTGGGACTGAAACGTCTCGATATCTTAAAAAAATTAATCCAACAGTCGAACGTATCAATGCGCTCGAACCGGAATTTGAAAAACTATCTGATGAACAATGTCGTGATTATACGCTCCAATTGCGTGCACGATATTCTAATGGCGAGAGTTTAGATGAATTATTACCCGAAGCGTTTGCTTTGGTTCGTGAGGCATCACGACGAACACGTAACGAACGTCATTATGATGTCCAACTCATCGGTGGAATTACGCTGCATGACGGTAATATTGCAGAAATGAAAACAGGAGAAGGAAAAACATTGGTAGCAACCTTGCCAGTGTATTTAAACGCGATTACCGGTCAGGGTGTACATGTGATTACCGTGAACGATTATCTTGCTCGGCGTGATGCAGAGGCAATGGGGCAAGTGTATAATTTCCTCGGACTTTCTGTTGGAATTATTAATGATCAGGTTGCGTATCTGTATGATCCAACACATGGTGAACCTGAACCTACAGAGGACGCAGCTCAGAGTTATAAGATTTTTGAAAAATACTTGAAACCATGTACGAAACAGGATGCGTATAATGCAGATATTACCTATGGAACAAATGTTCAATTCGGGTTTGATTTCTTGCGAGACAATACCCAGCAGGATACGTCATTATTAGTTCAGCGCAGTCATTATTTTGCGATTATCGACGAGGTTGACTCGGTGTTGATCGACGAGGCACGTGTTCCGATGATTCTCTCTGCGCCTGCAGATCGAGCTGATACGTTATACAAGAGTTGTGCAAGTATTGCCCAGCAGTTAACACCGGAAACTGATTATACGATTGATGAAAAACTCAAGGCTATTCAGCTGACCGATCAGGGAATTTCACGTATCGAAAAATTAATGAACATGGATAATTTGTATACTACAGAGAATATTCAAATGGTTCATCATATTGAAACTGCTGTTCGTGCGTATGCATTGTTCCATAAAGACAAAGAATATGTTGTTCGTGGTGGTGAGGTGTTGATCGTGGATGAATTCACAGGCCGTATCCAAGAGGGTCGTCGGTGGTCAGATGGATTACATCAGGCAATCGAAGCAAAAGAAGGAGTTGAAATCAAGGAAGAATCTCGAACCATCGCATCGATTACCTATCAGAACTATTTCAAGCAATATGAAAAAATTGCCGGAATGACTGGAACGGCGGTAACCTCAAAAGAAGAGTTTTACAAAGTATACGGACTCGAGGTGATTGAAATTCCAACGCACCGGCCAATGGTTCGAAAAGATGCGAATGATTTGATTTTCCAAACAGAAGCTGGAAAATTCAAAGCGCTCGCACGTGATGTAAAAGCAATTCATGAAACAGGTCAACCAGTATTGATCGGAACCACATCTATTGAGAAAAACGAACTGCTCTCTGCGTATCTGAAAAACGAGGGAATTCCACACGAAGTACTAAATGCAAAAAATCATGAACGTGAAGCTGAAATCATCGCAAACGCAGGACAAAAGGGATCAGTGGTGATTGCGACGAACATGGCAGGACGTGGAGTAGATATTAAGCTCGGAGGTATTCCTTTTGATAAATCAAAATACGAAGAAGTCCTAGCTCTTGGTGGATTGTATGTAATCGGAACCGAACGTCACGAAGCGCGTCGTATTGATAACCAGCTACGAGGTCGTGCAGGACGACAGGGTGATCCAGGAAAAACACAATTCTACGTATCACTTGATGATCCACTAATGCGAATCTTTGGTGGAGACAAGGTAAAAGGAATGCTCGGATCTCTCGGTGTTCCCGAGGACGAACCAATTCAAAATGGATTTATTTCTCGACAGCTCGAGAGCGCTCAGGAAAAAGTAGAAGGTTTCCATTTCGATTCTCGAAAAAATATCTTGTCATATGATGATGTTCTCTCGACCCAGCGAGATGTTATCTATAAACGTCGTAAAAAAATCCTTCATCGTGATCCAGAATTCACTATAGAACTTTTAAGTCAGGTAATGCAGGTTGCAGGTGAAAATGCGTCGATTATTGAACAAAAACGTGAACAATTAGGCGAGGAAAAATTCCAAGAGGTTGTCAGATCATTCAGTCTGTATGTTACCGATCGACTATGGATGGATCACTTGGAAATGATGGATAACACACGCAGTGCAGTTAATTTACGAGGTTACGGACAGCGTGAACCAATCGTAGAATACAAACGCGAAGCACTGACATTGTTCCGACAATTAGAACAGAATTGGATTATGCAGATTACCGATCTCTTGAAAAATTTAGATGTCGAGGCAATGCAAAACACTAATATTCAAATGGTAGGGAAATCAGTTCATGTTCCGACCCATAAATTAAATGGTGAAAAGTATGATCGCAATGATCATGTAACTGTTATAAAAGACGGCGAGGAAAAAGAAGTAAAATACAAGAAACTCGAAGATGAATTACGAGACGGATGGAGTATAAAACAATAGGCCACAATAGTGGTTTTTATTGTGCTTGGTAATTTTATTGACATTTTTGAATTGATTGATATAATATCAAAAAAATCAAATAAATATGAACTTAAAAAACATGAGCTACGGAACACTGTTAGGATTAATTATCGTTTGTATAATTGATTCTATCGAAAACAAATTTAACAATTTATTTGTTAAAAAACCTGAAAAAGTATATCGATATTTTTCAGGATTTGTATTTGGAACATTTTCAGATTTATTTACCACGAGTCGATTTCAACAAATTGAATCAACATCGAACAATATTCGATATGATCCAACGTCTGACACGTGGGAAGTTTTTACAATTTCTCATAACGATTTTAATCAAAACACCGACATTCACCAGGGTCGTCGAGGTTATTGGATTATTATAGATGACGAACAAAAAATCAGAACATTCAGGCAAATGTTTCTGGAAAAAACTAATGTCATCTGTACGCCAACTATTCAGATGTAGTAATCTAAAAACATAAACAACCTCAGTTTTCATACTGAGGTCTTTTTTATGGTATAATCTTAATATTATTCGCTATAATATTCTCTATGAAAACTATGTTTAAAATTCTCGGTGCGGCAGCAGTATTAATCGGACTCGGTATCGCTGGTAATCAGATTAGTCATCAGCAACCGAAATCGAACCAACCAGCTGGGCAAAACCAGCAGGCTTCGACTACCCAGACAAATGGGAAAAATAACACAGAACTCGTTTTGCGTGATATGTCATATGGTCCTGATAAACGAAACACTATGAATATATTCATTCCAAAAGGCGCAACATCTACAACACCATTTGTATTGTTCATGCACGGTGGTGCATGGGTTTCGGGCGATAAAAACGATGTTGCCATTGTTCAGCTCGCGCTCGGTGCGCAGGGAATTGCATCAGCGTCGATCAACTACCGCTACGCATCAAAATCAGTTCACTATGCGGAATTGATGAACGATGTGAATTTGGCTGTGAATTATATTAATGACCATGGAAAAGATTGGAATCTAGATACATCGAAAATCGCAATTGGTGGAATCAGTGCCGGCGGCCACATGGCGATGTTGTATGCGTATCGATACGACACAGGGAATCATATTAACGCGGTAATATCGATGGCAGGACCCAGTAATATCGCAGATACGGCTGTTTTGGATGCTTCAGTGCAGAACAGATTAATCGGTGGTGTCGAGAGTATGGTAGGTGCGAAATATACTGCAGGTAAAACACTCGATCAGAAATTCGCCGATGCGAGTCCGATTAATTTTATCAAGAACGTTCCGACACTGCTGATTCATGGAACAGGTGACACGGTGGTTGCTCATGCGCAGTCTGTAACGATGGACGCAAAGCTCGCGAGTGCGGGAGTTCCGCACAAACTGATGAGTATTCCGAATACAAATCACGACATGGGATTAGGAAATCCTGACACGGCAAAGAAAATCGCCGAGGCGGTGGTGAGCTGGGTGAAGAAGTATGAGAAATAAAATATGAAACTCAAAGATAAAATTGCAATAATAACAGGTGGAACCTCAGGAATTGGTTTTGCTATCGCAAAGCGATTTAGTGATGAAGGCGCACAAGTTGTTATTACAAGTGATTCGGATACAGATGGTGATAATAAAGCAAAACTGGTTTCTGAAACTTGTACGTTTATCAGAACAGATGTTCGCGATAATGAGCAAGTTAAGAAACTGATTGCCAGTGTTATAGAAAAACATGGGAAACTGGATATCGTAGTTAATTCTGCTGGCGTATATTCATTTTCTCAATCCGATATTACTCAGATGCCGGTAGAGGATTTTGATACAACTATGGATATAAATTTCAAGGGAATTTTCCTGATGACAAAGCATGTACTTCCTGAACTATTGAAGACATCTGGAAATATTATAAACATTGCATCGGCTCTCGGACTTGTTCCAGAAAAAGAATCACCGATTTATTGCGCATCAAAGGCTGCTGTTATTATGTTTTCAAAAGCAATCGCTCTGCAGTTCCCGGAAAAAGGCGTTCGCGTAAACTCTATTTGCCCAGGTCCGATTGATACGCCGATGCTGCATCGAGCATTTCCAAATCAGCAGGAATATGACGAGTACCTGGAATTTAATCCGATGAAGCGCGCTGGAAAACCGGAAGAAGTGGCGAGTCTTGCAGTATTTCTTGCAAGTAATGAAGCTGGTTACATTACAGGCGGAGTCTATACAATTGATGGAGGAGAATCATTAAAATAAAAAACCACGAAAGTGGTTTTTTATTTTGTGGAGATGGCGGGAATCGGTCACGAATAAATTTTCTGACGAAAATTTTTCTCGACCCCGCCTCGCGATGTTCGCCTTTGCTTCGCAAAACTCACATAACGCTCCGGCTTTCGATTCCCGACGCGAGCAATAAAAATTGCTCGCTCCTAATTCCAAAGTCAAACAAAAAACCGGCAGAAGCCGGAATTTTGTTTGATGTGGAGATGGCGGGAATCGAACCCGCGTCCATATGGGTCGAGAGAAATTTCTACATATATAGTTTCTTTCAATATCGTCTGCAATGACGACATGCTGCAACCGTCTCTGGAAAGAAACAAAGAACGGACGATTGTTCGGATGATGAATTTTTTCGATTCCACTGATCATCAGCAGAGGAAAGGATGAGTCTGAGGAGTATTACACGAGGTTGTTTATGCCAGACGCATGAACAGTTCGCGGCTTAATATAAAAAAATTAAGCGAAAGCGAGAGCTCCTGTAAAGTAAGGAGATGCTATAGATTTTGATTTTGCATTTCAAATTGCGCGGGATTTACCAGATCGCACTGGATATGCATTTCACCCGAGGATTCCACATGTCAAAACCGGTCATCCCCAGATTAGTTTTTTAACAAACGCTGTATTTCACGATTCGCGTCACGTTTTTTAATCGTTTCGCGTTTATCGTGTTTGTTTTTACCTCGTACAAGACCGAGCAATACCTTGATCTTGCGGTTTTCAGTATACACCTTCAAAGGCACCAGTGTCAAGCCAGCTTCGGATTTCTTGCGGAGGAATTTTTGAATTTCACTCTTGTTTAACAATAGTTTTCGAGGGTGGTACGGATCATATCCGCCGCCAGTATTTTTTACTTGATACGGTGGAATGAAAGCTTTCGCCAGCACCAGTGCGCCATCCTGAAAAACCACGAATGAGTCATTAATAGTTCCATGGTTTTGGCGCAGTGATTTTACCTCAGCCCCGGTCAATACAATTCCTGCACTGATCGTTTCGAGTATTTCATAGCTCAAGCCGACTTTTTTATTCTCGAGAATATTCATAAAGGATATTCTACCACAACAATGTTGCATTGACAATTTACTGTTCGAATGATAATGTCTGGTAAATAAAAAACGAATGTATGGATACTTTCATAACTATTAAACCTGACGAAAAGGTAGACAATGGTGAATATCCGTTTATTGACCTTCGTAATACTGAAAAACAAAAAGGCAAAAGTTTATTGTTTGCAACAAAGTTTTTAATATCGTCATATTTCTACGAAATTTTTTCTGTCATAAACCCGAAAGAACCTGCCTATTTAGAGGTTGAACGACCAACAGGTACAACTGATATGTTTCTAACAGGAAAAGAAAAATTCTTTTTCAAAAAATTAGAATATGTGGGCTATTCTCCAAATGGATATCATGTTTTCAAAGGGTTACCTTTTGATGATCATCGAAATTTAAAAGGTGTGCCGCGAAGTAAAAAATTTCTGTTTGTGCATATTGAGCCAAAGAACGACAAGTTCAGGCTCAGATACGCGCAAAAGCAACATGCGGCGATTCAATAGATGGAATTCTTACAAGCTGGTATTTTTACCAGACTTTTTTTTATGCAAAAAATGTGTATACTGTCGTGTATATGGCTGATAAAAAACAGAAAAACAAGAAAAATACTCCTGTTAAAAAACCTCATTTTTTCAACCAAATCGTTTCTGCGATTATGATTTTGGTTGCGTTCGGTATTTTGTATTCAACACTCTCTGGCGATCCGAAAAAATCATCTGAAATTACACTTTCTCAAGTTGCTGAACTTGTGAACAATGGGCAAGTAGAGAAAATCTCTGTAAAGGGAAACGAGCTCAAAGTTACTACAAAAGCTGACGGAGAAAAAAATGCAGAAAAAGAACCTGAAACATCGCTCGCTGACACACTCTCGACATATGGAGTTTCTGCTGAAACGCTTCGCGCAACACCGATTACGGTTAGTGGTGCAAAAAATGGATTACTTATTTTCTTGAATATATTTTCAATATTCGCACCAATATTATTTATTGGATTATTTTTCTGGTACATGACTCGTCAGATGAATTCTGCCGGCGGTATGAAGGCAATGTCATTCGGACAGTCAAAGGCGCGCATTACTGATCCGAATGGAAAAGACAAGAAAATTACGTTTGCAGACGTTGCAGGAAATGAAGAGGCAAAACAGGAATTACTCGATGTGGTGGATTTCTTGAAGAGTCCTAAAAAATATTTTGATGTTGGTGCGAAAATGCCAAAAGGAGTTTTGTTGACTGGAAGTCCAGGAACCGGAAAAACACTTCTCGCACGCGCTGTAGCAGGCGAGGCGAATGTTCCATTTTTCCATTTATCAGGATCAGAATTCGTAGAAATGTTCGTTGGTGTTGGAGCTTCACGTGTTCGTGATTTGTTCGCACAAGCAAAAGCTGCATCGCCTGCAATTATTTTCATCGATGAAATCGATGCAGTCGGACGTTCGCGTGGAATCGGTATTGGTGGAGGAAACGACGAACGAGAACAGACATTGAATCAGATTCTCGTAGAGATGGATGGTTTTGAACCGACAGATAAATTAGTCGTTATGGCGGCTACTAACCGCGCAGATGTGTTGGATTCTGCATTATTGCGTCCGGGACGATTTGATCGACGTGTGTATTTGAATCTGCCTGATAGAAAAGATCGCGAAGCAATTTTGAAAATTCATTCAAACGAAAAACCTCTTGATAAAGATATTAAACTCGAGGTTGTAGCTGCACGAACACCCGGATTTTCTGGTGCTGATCTGCAGTCAGTAATGAACGAGGGTGCAATTTTCGCAGCACGAGAAAATCGCATGCTCGTAAATCAGAATGATTTATTATCTGCAATTGAAAAAGTCATGATCGGTCCCGAACGAAAATCACATTTACACACTGCACACGAGCGAAAATTAATTGCGTATCATGAAGCTGGTCACGCAATTCTCGCCTCAGTATTACCTCATGCTGATCCTGTTCATAAAATCACCATTATTCCACGAGGTTCTGCCGGCGGATACACATTGAACATTCCTGTCGATGAACGAAAACTAACGACCAGCGCGCAATATATCGATGATATTACAGTCGTACTTGGTGGATATGCAATCGAGAAAATTACGTATGGCGATGTAACGACTGGTCCGTCGAATGATTTACAAGTCGCAACTAAAACAGCACGTGATATGGTGACGAAATGGGGAATGAGTGATTTACTCGGCCCGGTCGCATATGCAAAAGGCGAAGGAATGATCCCAGGGAGCGGAATGGGAAATGAATCGAGAGATTATTCTGGACATCTGGCGCAGAAAATCGACGAAGAAGTATCTCGCATTATCAAGTCATCGCTGGATGTTGCTACAGAAACACTTCACAAGTACCGCGATGCAGTCGAAGCGGTGGTTGCAAAACTACTCGAAGTGGAGACACTTGAATATGATGAATATAATGAAATTATTGGAAAATTTGGAATTACCCCAAAGAAAGCTCCAGATGTAAAAATCGCTTAA
>CAZKPY010000016.1:0-9230 GCA_964554815.1 uncultured Candidatus Saccharibacteria bacterium
GACAGAAAAATACTGTAATTAAAAACCTTGATGAAAAAAAATCTCGACAAGAGGAATCTCTCGAGCAAATTTTACGTAAAAAGAATCAATTAGATGATTCATCACTCGCAGAAATATTGCTTTCGAAAAATACACTCTCTGGATTTCTGGGTGAATTAGATAATCTACAATCAGTAAACCGTGGTATTCAAGATTCATTTTATGTCATAAAAGATACCAAGGAAAAAACTAATGCAGAAAAAATGGTATTGGAAGAGAAAAAAGCACAGGAGAACAATGTAAAATACCAATTAGAAAGTGACAAGAAAAAAGTAGAAATAACTCAAACAGAAAAAGAGCGAGCGTTGACGATCAGTAAGGGTCAAGAAAAAAACTATGAACAAGTCATCAATGACCGAAAAGCTCGTGTAGCGAAAATTAACGCACGATTGTTCGAACTTCGTGGACAAAAGGGAATTGCGTTCGGTGATGCCTATCGCTATGCAAAGGAAGCCTCTGCTGGAACAGGTGTTCGTCCTGCATTTATTCTCGCAATTCTGACTCAGGAATCCAGTCTCGGTAAAAACGTAGGTGGATGTTATTTAACCGATCAGACAACAGGAGCAGGAAAGAGAATTAGTAACGGAGAAGTAATTGCAAACGTAATGAAACCTTCTCGTGATGTTGTACCGTTTATTGCGATTACCAGCTCTCTGGGACGTGATTACACAACTACTAACGTTTCCTGTCCTATCAAATCTGGCGGTGGCTACAGTGGCTATGGAGGCGCAATGGGGCCGTCTCAGTTCATCCCGTCTACTTGGGTACTCTACAAAACTAAAATCGCCGCTATTGCAGGTTCAAGTCAGGCTGACCCATGGAATCCAGAACATGCTATTATTGGTACCTCTCTTCTCTTGAAAGATAATGGCGCAGGACCACAAACCTATACGGCGGAAATAAATGCAGCCTGTAAATACTATTCGGGGCGCAGCTGTAGTGGATCAAACCAGTTCTATGGTAATTCTGTAATGAGTATTGCAGCTAAACTCCAGACAGATATCGACTTCCTTGATGGAAACTAAAAACCCTTGCAAAAAAGGTTAAATGTGCTATATTGTTCGCATTATGAAAAAAGAAATTCATGCAGAAAATTACCGACTTA
Source organism: uncultured Candidatus Saccharibacteria bacterium (assembly GCA_964554815.1). GTDB lineage: Bacteria > Patescibacteriota > Minisyncoccia > Phycocordibacterales > UBA1006 > CALMMZ01. The sequence continues at coordinate 1,145 of CAZKPY010000016.1, forward strand.
TCGTATTCGTGGATGCAAACAATGGTGCCATGTTTTTAACTGGTTCTACGCTCCCTACAACAGAAACGATTAAATATACTGACGGTAAAGAATATCCGAAATATGTAGTTGAAACATCGAGCGCTTCTCATCCTTTTTACACAGGGCAAGAAAAAGCACTCGACACTGCAGGACGAGCTGAGAAATTCAAAACTCGAGCCTCAAAAGCTGGTTCAAAAGCTACTAAAAAATAGCTACGCAAGAAAGGTCATCCTGAACTCAGGAATGGCTTTTTCTTATATCAGTGTATAATTAATAAACGTATGGACATCAATGAATTAAAACAAAACCCACGTACGCAATATCACGCTCTTGAACTCGAGCGACTTTTACGCGAAGAACTTCAGGCGAACGAACTTCTAAATTCAGATCCAGAGCTTGCAGAAATGGCAAATGAAGACCTTGCAAAAATTGCAGCCGACCGAGCATTGATCGAGGAGCAGATCAAAGATATTTTGAAAAAAGAGGAAGAAGAGGAAGAAATGCCGAACGAACTGATTCTCGAGGTTCGCGCAGGAGCAGGAGGTGACGAAGCAGCAATGTTCGCATTTAATCTCGCAGAGATGTACGAAAAATTTGCAGAGAAAATGGGATGGTCATGGAAAGTAATCGATACATCAGTAAACGAAATTGGTGGTTACAAGGAAGCCTCATTCGAAATAAAAGGTAAAGATTGCTACAAAATGTTGCAATATGAAACAGGCGCTCACCGTGTACAACGAATTCCTGCAACAGAAAAACAGGGACGCATTCACACATCGACTGCGACAGTAGCTATCATGCCGATCCGTAAAAAAATGACGATTGAATTAAATCCTGCAGATTTAGAATTTGAAATGTCACGATCAGGCGGAGCAGGAGGACAAAATGTAAACAAGGTAGAATCAGCTGTTCGTGTCATTCATAAACCTACCAATATTTCATTCCGTTCAACCGTAGAGCGAACCCAGCTCGGTAACAAGGAACGAGTACTCGCACTCTTGCGTTCAAAGCTCCAGCAGATTCATGACGAAACTGAAGCTGCGAAGCATTCATCAACGCGTAAAAATCAGGTGGGAACAGGCGATCGGTCAGAGAAAATCAGAACGTATAACTATCCACAGGATCGTATTACTGATCATCGAATTAAACAATCATGGTCTAATATTCCAAACGTAATGTTAGGTAATATTGATAAGATTATCGATGCGCTCGAAAACGCAGAAAGTTTTGAAGATGGAGAATAAAAAAATGACCACTGTTAGGTGGTCTTTTTAATAAATTGTTTTATTTAATACAAATCCTTGATATCGGGCTCTACAAACTCAGCACGGGCACGATCAGAATCTAATACTTCTTTTGAATAAAAATTAAAAATGTATTTTGAAAAACAAAGATGACTATGCTCTAATATAACTCTTTTTAATTCTTCAAATGTGCCATCTCTTCGAAAATTAAAGATTTGATAAACTTGCTTTGCCCAAAATACAGTAATTGTTTCGCTATATTTTTTTGCACACAGTTCTTTATCTTCACTGGTTATATTATATTGTATAATACCACAACGAATCTTTGATAAGGCTCGATAGTAATCTTTTTCAATAACCAGATAGTAAAGTATTACTTCTAAATGCGCCATATGGTTCCATTCTTTTCTCGGTAAGGTTTTATTTTCAAACTTCTTGATTAATTCTGTAATTTCCATTGTGTTTTATTTATATGATTTGTTATTTAATGAATTCTGTGTTATAGTAACGCATATCTAATCATATGTCAAATTCACTTGGAAAATTATACATCGTCGCAACACCGATCGGAAATTTGTCTGACATGACATTTCGTGCGGTTGAAATTTTGAAATCAGTTGATTGTATTTTATGTGAAGACACACGAACAACAAAAAAATTGCTCGATCATTATCAGATCTCGAACAAAACTATGAGCTTTCACAGTCATTCAAAGCTCGCAAAGGTAACCGAAATTAAAAACATGATTTCAGAGGGTAAATCGCTCGCATTAGTATCAGATGCAGGAACTCCGTGTATTTCTGACCCAGGCGTGATGCTCGTTGCGGAATTGAAAAAGCAATTCGGCGAGGATATTATTATTTCACCAATACCAGGTGCGAGCGCTCTCATCTCTGCATTATCAGCGTCAGGATTGCCTGCACATGAATTTACTTGGAAAGGATTCATTCCGCATAAAAAGGGGCGCGAGACATTTTTCAAGGAAATTTCAGAAACGCAAACGACAGTAATATTCTATGAATCAGTCCATCGGTTTATGAAGACTCTTGAATCATTATCGGAAGTCATTCCAAATCGACAAATCGCAATTGCGCGCGAAATCACAAAAATGTTCGAGGAAATAAAACAGGGAACAGCTCTTGAAATATTCGACTATTACACCCGAAACCCTGATAAAGTCCGCGGTGAGTTCGTAGTCATGATTGGCCCAATGAAAAAATAATGCCGGAAATGTCTGGTATTTTTTATTGATTTTATGATATAATAACTCTATATGAAACACGCAAAAATCCTTTTATTATTAGGTCTTTGGTTCTTTATTATTCCTCTACTTGGGATTCCATTTACGGCTCGAAAAATTATGTTGATCGTTCCAGCTCTTTTCTTGATCGCAATGGCAATTACGGCAATTCGCAGCGAGCGTAAAACACATTCGAAATTCTCTGAAACTCAAGAGGAATTAATTCATGAAATTGCAGAAGAGTTAGCAGAAGAAATTGTAGAGGATGCAAACGTACACACAGAACGAGAATTAAAACACTTAAAAGATATTCTATAATCTCAGTAACCCATGCGTATACATTGGCCATTCGTTTTAACTGGATTTCTAATCGTTATTATTGTAACGATTTTTTCCGTTGGTATTGTCATGGCGAAAAATAACAAATTCGCAACAGGAAATACTGTCAACAATACTACTGACGATTCAGCCGTTGCAGATTTAATGAACGATGCTGAAAAAAACAACAGTCTGATTCCGACTGAACCTATACCAACAGTTAATCACTTAAAAACACCTACAGAGGTGCGAGCGCTCTACATGTCATCATGGGTTGCCAGTACTCCGAGCATGCGTGATCATATTATTGAAATTGTTGATACGACAAACATTAATGCATTAGTAATCGATATCAAGGATGCCACTGGAAAAATTTCATTTACCATCAATGACGAATTGATTGCGAATATTGGATCATCTCAAAACTTGATCAAGGATATTTCTGGATTAATTGAAACATTACATGCTAAAAATATTTATGTGATCGGCCGTATTTCAACATTTCAGGATCCATATTTAACTAAACTAAAACCAGAATGGTCATTGAAAAGTAAAAAAACTGGTGAACCATGGAAAGACAGAAAGGGATTATCGTTCCTCGATCCGACGAAACCCGAGGTTTGGGATTATGTAACCCGTCTCGCACAAGCATCTTATAATGTTGGATTCGATGAAATCAATTTTGATTACATTCGATTTCCCTCGGATGGAAACATTGATGATATACTGTATCCAGATGCGTCGGTGTCACGATCAGATTTACTGGAACGATTTTTCCAACATATAGATACTCATGTACGAAAACAGGGAATTCCAACATCTGCAGACCTCTTTGGATTAACCACGAACACCACAGATGACATGGGAATCGGTCAGATTCTGGAAAAGGCAATGCCGTATTTTGACTTTATTGCACCGATGATTTATCCTTCTCATTATCCAAAGAATTTTCAAGGATATCCAAATCCTGCAACAAAACCTTATGAAATTGTGACTTTTGCAATGAAACAAGGCGTAGAACGTGCATCAGTTGTCGGTTTCGGACCAGAAAAATTCCGTCCATGGATTCAGGATTTCGACCTTGGTGCAGATTATACAGCAGCCATGGTTCAGGATCAGATCAGAGCATTAGGTGAACAGGGAATTAGTAGTTACATGGTTTGGGACCCGTCGAACAAATATACAGTGGGAGCTTATAAAAAAGATTAACTTATTTACACTATGGAAACTTACCACAAAAAAAATATACAGAGACTCGTCATCGGAATTGTTATCGTTGTGTTTTTTGTTGGTGGAATTTTCCTCGGTAGATATTCACAAGCCAATTCAGCAGAAAATAAATTACCCGAGGACGCTATTTCATTGGCTCAAGGAAAAGATTTTACCCAGTTCTGGAATGTTTGGAAATTACTAAACGATAAATATCCATTCAAAGAAAAATTTCCAACTGACGAAGCTCGATTACAGGGTGCAATTTCTGGAATGGTAGCATCGTTCAAGGATCCATACACCATGTTTTTCCCTCCAAAAGAGGCTCAATTATTCGCTGATGAGGTAAAGGGTGAATTCGGTGGTGTGGGTATGGAAGTAGGCGTAAAAGACGGCATAATAACCGTTATAGCACCTCTAAAGGGATCTCCTGCAGAAAAAGCAGGTATCAAGGCTGGTGACTATATTTCAAAGATCGATGGCAAAACGACAGAGGGAATGCCAATAGATGAGGCAATCAGTACTATTCGTGGCAAGGTGGGCACAGAAGTAACTGTGGAAATCGTTCGCAAAGACACTCCAGGATTTCTCGATTTTAAAATCATCCGTGAGGTTATTAATATCCCTGTAATCGATTCAAAACGAGAGGGTGATGTGTTTATTATCAGTTTCTATTCATTCTCTGAAAACTCAGCGAAATTGTTTGATGCTGAATTAGCGAAATTTATCGATTCAGGATCTCATAAACTAATTATAGATTTACGTAATAATCCAGGTGGATTTTTAGACGCTGCAATAGATATTGGTAGTGATTTTATTCCTCAAGGCAAAACAATTGTTCGTGAAAATATGGGAAATGGAATACCTGAAACCATTTATCGCAGTGCAGGAACAGAATTAGTATTACCGAAAAATCTAAAATTAAAAGTTCTCGTAAACGCAGGATCTGCATCAGCATCAGAAATTTTAGCGGGTGCATTATCTGAACATGGGGTCGCTGATATTATCGGATCACAAACATTCGGCAAAGGATCAGTGCAGGAATTAATTCCATTACCAGATGGATCATCAGTGAAAATTACGATTGCAAAATGGCTCACACCAAACGGTGTCTCTATTTCAGAAAAGGGAATTACTCCGAAATATATTGTCACTGAAAAAGCAACAGAAAAAAACAAAGATCCTGTGTTGAAAAAAGCATTACAACTCTTAAAATAAATTACGTTATGAAAGTTCTCTTTATAAAAAATCTCCGTGGAAAAGGAAAAATAGGCGATATCAAGGAAGTTCCTGATGGTTATGCGATGAATTTTCTGATTGGTCAGGGTTATGCAGTAAAAGCAACTGATGTAATCATACAGCAACACCTGCAATCTGAACATTCAAAACTCGAACAACAGATGAGCACTATTCAGGAAATAGAACAAAAGTTCAAATCAATTAAAGGGACAGAGATTATTATTAATGTCTCAGAGAAAGATTTAAAGGGTCACCTGTATAAAGCCATCCGTGCTGAGGAAATTATTTCTGAAGTACGAAAACAACAATCAGTAATTTTAGATAAAACATTATTTAAAAATTATGATCCAATTAAATCAACAGGGAAGCATGAAATAAAACTTGTTTACAAAAATTTAACTGCTTCGTTTAGTTTGGTTGTAACATAATAAAAAATCCCGTTTGGGACTTTTTATTATGCAACGACGTTTGCAACTTTTTTATTGATGATTCGTCCGTCGAATTTTGTTTCTCGTTTTGTAGAGAATTTCACAGTTCCTGGTTTGTCAGCGAACAATGTGTGATCTTTTCCTACTCGTACGTTTTTACCAGCCAAAATGCGTGTTCCACGCTGGCGAACGATGATAGAACCAGATTGTGCAACTTGTCCGTCGTACAATTTAGTTCCGAGATACTTTGGATTTGAATCTGATAGGTTTGATGCGGTACCTCCCGCTTTTCTATGTGCCATAGTGTTTAACGTAATTAAGCTTAATAATTGCTATACGGGGTACTATAACCTAAAGTCGCAAATAAATCAAGTGCCAAACGACCCCTGATTGTGTATTATATAGGGTAGATACCGGTTGGGTAATCTGTACCTCTATGGAAGAAAAATTCATTAATTGGGTAAAACAGCCTGTTGTTATACGTTCATTATATGTAGCCTCTTGTATGGTTATTTCTTTTGCGCTGGGAATTGTGAGTGAATTTTACTTGATAAACAGGGGAAATGATCCCATTGTTCAGATTCCTGAAAAACCAATACCTCTGGCATACCAATACAAGAGCCCAATCGCTCGAAATCCGATGGATATGGTGCCAGCTACAGAAACAACTGGACCAAGTACTGATCAAGTAAAAGGAGAAACCACCCTATCTGATTCACAACAATTCACCGCTTCAAAATCTGGAAAAATTTATTATCCAGCAGGTTGTGCAGGAATTAATCGGATCAAGGTTGAAAACCGAATCTATTTTGCAACAGAAAAAGAAGCCGAGGAAAAGGGGTATACTCGATCGGCATCTTGTAAATAATTATTTATGATGAACCTAATAACATTATTTATTGTTGGTGTGGGAATTACGATAGGAACATTGGTTCCTAGTTTTTCGCCTGAAACAAATTCGATCTCGGATAACATAACAGGGGAACTAAACTCATTCCAAAAATCAACTGCGGCATTGTTAGGAAAATTGGAATTCATTTCAAAACTAACTAATAATGCAAACACAACAGTAGAAACTGAAACAGAAGCAGCTACGCCCGAAATTAAAACGCCTACTGATAGAACACTACTCAACGCTGCAAATATTACCTATTGGGTAAACAAAGAACGAACTAACAGGGGACTCAAGGCTCTCAAAACCAATTCAAAACTCACCCAATCAGCGCGAGCAAAGGCAGCCGATATGATCACTTATAATTATTTCGCACACGAATCACCAATCGACAGTAAAAAAGATTTTTCATATTTTATTGATAAACAATCTTATGTATTTATTCGTGTCAGTGAAAACTTGGCAATGGGGGAATTCACTACCGCTGATGAAGTCGTCGACGCATGGATGAAGAGTCCAGCACATGCTGCAAATATATTATTGGCTGATTATCGCGACACTGGAGTATCGATACAAATAAAACCGAACAAGAAAGGTGGTTCTGATATTATTATTGTCCAACATTTCGGAATTGCAAAAAATACCTGTCCGTCAATTTCTGATGAAATAACCTCTTCATTAAAATCAATCGAATCTCAGGCGAAATCTGCAAAAGATAAAGCCGAGGAATTAAAAACTCGCATCGATAAAGAACAAACCAAACTCTCTGAAAACGATCTGGATGAATTAATCGGAATGTACAACACGACTATCCGATCGTACAACTCACTTGTCGGTAAATTCACCATGATCACCGAACAATATAACAAAGCAGCTGAAACGTATAACAACTGCATCCTCAAGTAATCAAGAGTTGGTACAGAGCAGTCAAAAGGGGTAGTAGAGGGTCAAAATGAGAACTCAGGGTAGCTCTATGAAATCCGGGCAAATCGAACCAATCCGGGAAACTTCAGGAAACTTGTTGGAGAGAAAAATAAAACACCACATGGTGTTTTATTTTATATATAATTATATTTCTAGTGATACTGTACGAGGGAATAGTAATCGATACAAAATCAATCTGATTGATAACTCTATACAGAGTACTCTATTTGAAGAGGGAGAGATTATAACAGTATGTCGCACAATATATCTTTTACGACATATTATTATCCTTTATATATCAATACTATTGCTGCAATGCCTTGATATCATTGATCAATTGCATCGCATGCCCTGCCGGATCGACGTTCGGGTAGACTCTCGCGACAACTCCGGTCGGATCTATCACATATGTGATTCTCTTGGTATATAATCCACCAGCCGCACCGTAGGCGGTGATGGTTTCCTTGTTCGTGTCAGACAATAATGTGAACGGTAACTCGTATTTTATTTTGAACGCCGCATGTGATTCTGGCGAGTCCTTTGAAATTCCCAGTACCACTATTCCCTGTTT
>CAZKPY010000017.1:0-9115 GCA_964554815.1 uncultured Candidatus Saccharibacteria bacterium
GCAGATTTTTTACCTTGTTTTCGGCGAATGACTTCGTCATCATATCGGAATCCTTTACCTTTGTAAGGTTCAGGTTTTTTCAATGATCGAATATACGCAGAGAATTGACCGACCGTTTCTTTATCAATTCCAGAGATAGTAATAACATTCTTTTCCGCTGTAGCTGTGATACCTGCAGGAATTTCAACGTTGACTGGGTGTGAAAATCCGAGAGCCATATCAAGTTTATTACCATTAACGGCAGACTTGAATCCTACTCCTTCGAGGATGAGTTTTTTCTCATATCCTGTTGTTACACCTGCAATCATATTTTTAATATGAGATGCATATGTTCCAAGGAGGCTTCGAGCGAATACATCCTTTGCACGGAGTGTTACATTAATTTCGTTTCCAGCGATTTCAATAGTGATCTCTGGGCGGAACTCTCGGGTAAGGGTTCCTTTTGGACCTGTAATAGTCAATGTTCGGTTATCCTGTGACACAGTAACTCCAGCAGGTATTTCGATTGGTTTTTTTGCAAGACGTGACATATATTACCAAATTTCAAAGAGCATTTCGCCGCCGGCGTGTTCACTCTTTGCTTGATCACCTGTTAAAATTCCTTTTGGTGTCGACAGTACCAAAATTCCATGTCCGTTTTTCACCGGACGAATTTCATGCACTCCGGCGTAGAGACGTCGAGATGGTTTTGAAATTCTTTTTACATCATGAATACGAGGTCGGTCATTGACATAAGCAATTCCCACTTCGAGCACATCATGACCTTTCTTAGTTTTTTTACTGTATGATGAGACATAGCCTGCATCAAACAATGCTTTTGCAACTGATGCGGTAAATTTTGCGTATGGAAGCGTGGTAAATTCCTTTCCAGCGTTTCCTCCGTTTTTAAGTCCGATCAATAAGTTTGATAGTTGATCCATATAATGAGATTACCAAGATGACTTTCGTGCACCTGGTACTTTACCTTCGTTAGCTAATTCACGGAATTTGATACGAGACAATCCAAAGTCTCGGATGTATCCTTGTGCTCGACCAGTAATATTGCATCGATTCTTGTAGCGCACGGGTGAAGAATTTTTTGGTAAAGCTTGCAAGCCTTCCCAATCACCTGCAGCTTTGAGAGCGGCTCGCTTTGCTGCGAACTGCTCGATGAGTCGTGCGCGCTTTTCATTTCGTGCTACGACAGATTTTTTTGCCATATGATTTTAAATATATGCGAAAAACGCATAATTATCTTGAATAATGACAGAGTGATATCTCATAGAATAATTTGTGAACGAAATACGATCTTTGGAAAAGTATTTCGAGCACAAATCACTGTATGGATCAGATTCTGCCGACGCGTAGTTCCGTACGACACGGAACACGAGACAAGGGTCATAATAGCAGAAGTTATGATTCAAGTCAAATAAAAACCACTTATCTTGAGTGGTTTTTGTAACTTATCTTAATGTTGGTAATACCCAATTAATCTTTGGAATTTCCAAAAATACTGGTTTTTCTAAACATCCAACAATTTGGTTTGCTTTCATACGAGTCGTTTTATAGGTCCATCCGGTTGGTTTTTTTAATCCCCACGGAATAAGAACATCAGACTTATAATTATCTTGAAAACGTTTTACTGCGTTATAGGTTTCTATGTTATAGATACCATTCACGGAAAGTTTTTCTTTCATGTGAGTATTCAAGAAGTTTTGCCATTTTATTACTTCTGTCTTATCATTTTTCTTTCCAAGTTTTAAGTATTGAGAGAAATACGGACATTGATTTGAATCAGGTGGCGGAGTGACTCCTGTGTCATACAACGGATATACATCAATAGTATATTTCTTTGGATCTATTGGATCTGGAGTTGTTTTAATACATACCCCCGGAGTATTACCAGGTGTATTTTTAATATACCCTATTGGAACAGTTGGTTGTACATTAATAATATTAGTACAAAGATCAATTGAGCCACTAGTTGTTATACCACCTCCAACTGATGATGAGGAAGGTATAATTACTGATCCTACCTGGAGGTTATAATCTTCTACTTCTCCATCCAACGCCTCACCGCGTGGCGATGCAACACCTGGAGATTCTTGGTAAATTTTTGAAATGTCAGATACATAACGAACACGTATTGGATAGGTTCCATTTGTTGCAGGAACTACGAATCCGGTCATAGTGTTAGATCCTACAACCACCGTTTCGTTAGTGAACACTTGTTCACCAGCATCAAGGAACGAACCATTACTATTTTTATCTACCCAAACATTTACAATACCTGGAGCAGATGCCGTTACAGTAAGCACAGCAGAGTCTCCGATAGTGTACGTTGCTTTATCGAAGGTGACTCCATCTTCATCGTCATTAGCTGTTGCACAAACACCTACTACTGCAGATGGATCTGTCGGTGCAGTAGTGTCATCAGATGTTGCAAGTGTATTTTGAACACTTCCAGTGTCTGCATCGATACATGATCCCAGGTAGTTAGTGTTCAAAATGTGATAGGCACCATTGTTGAGCGCTGTTGTTTGGTTAGTAGTTACATCACCAAAATCAAGTCCTGCACCAGATCCACCACCTACAGTAATTGGTACAGTTGGACCAAACTCTGAGGTACGTAGATATGCAGCACAGCTACCGTCGGTACATTCCGTTGCGGTTGGTGTAATGATATCAGTAAGAGATCCTGCGAAGGTTACTGTTTTTGATCCAATGGTTCCTGTTGAAGTAAATGTGTCTGCAAATACAAATTGTTCACCTTCACCATGGTAACTACTGTCGAGTCCTGCGGTTGGGTTTTTGTAGAATTCTACACGATATGATCCTGCTGGAACATCAAGGTAATAATTTAAATTAAGTATTCCAGCTGGTGATTCTGTAATACTATGAATGACGGGATAATTGAGATTGTTGTTAGGCCCAATATCAGAGTCAGAGATGTCGTTCAGATTGGGACCAAAAACATCTGGTAAAATATCACCATCATCATCATTCGCGATCTCTATACCTAATAAATTACTATTGTAAATAGAATTATCAACAATAGCGACCTGTGGTACACCATTTGCTACTGGAATAAAAATAATTCCCTGATTCCTTTCAACTACAATTCCAATCTCACTATCTTTTATAATATTTTTTGTAATTACTCCTGTTGTATCACCTCCAACAAATACACCAACAGAATTAGGTAGTGATGTACTATCATCAAGACCTATACCAATGTTATTATTAATCACTGAAATATTTTCTGAACTAAGGAACGTAATCGCTCCTGGTAATGCGCTACTATTTATACCGGCAAAAATATTTTTCTCATTAGCAGCAAGTCCACCAATAGTAATATCTGAAGCATGAATCGCTTGAAATGAATCACCTCCAACACCGATACTAGTATTACCTGTTTTATCTGTTCCAAAAAAGTTTCCCAATATTCTAATATCACTGAGAGCAGAAACATCTCCACTGAAATTGTTTATACCAATAGCGGAACCACCCGATGATCCGTTACCTGCAAAAATATTTCCTTCTCCTAGATTAGAGCCTCCGATTAGAATATTTGAAGAAACATCGCCAGGCGATCCTGAACTTGAATTAATGGTAGAACCACTACGAGTATTTCCAATAGGTATTAAACCTGTAATATCTGTTCCAATATAATTACCCTGAATACGCACATCAGTAACTTTCGAAATTTCAATACCAACACCTGTATTAGGATTAGTAATCTGTGCAAATCCAGAAATAATATTTCTATCTTGTGTATTACCGCCGCCAATTTGAATATTTGACTGAACATTACTGGTATTGTTACTATAAATACCAAATGACTGATTAGGGTTCAAAACAGTATCACCAGCGGCATTCAATCCAATAATATTTCCTTTAATTGTTATATTTTCTGAATTATAAAAATAAATACCTGTATTTGCATTAATCACGTTACCGTTACCGACAACACCGTCTCCAATAAAGATATCTGTTGAGTCACTAACAAAAACACCTCTCCCAAAAAATTTATTTGCATTCCCTGCTGTATCTGTTCCTATATAAGAACAAGTAATTGAAACAGTGTTTGTATTTTGAATAGAAATTCCTTGATCGGTTAAATTAGCATTGTCAGTTTTTAAAACAATCCCGTTAATTGACGAACCGGCCGCATTAATACTGTTTAATACAAACCCTCCGCTAGCTGCGGTTGTATCAATCTCCACACCAAGGGTTTTTGCAGTTGGAGTTACAATATCTCCACATGACAATCCTGGAATACCAGAAACACCATCAATAACTATAGGAGTTTGAATGGTAGGAAGATTAGATGTAAGTATTATGGTTCCAGGAAAAACTGAGCTTGAAAACGTAATCGTATCCAATCCTGCTGGATCACCAGATCCACATTCACCAGGTGATACAAATCCATATGGATCTCCTGTTGCTGTATCGTTTGCATTTTCAATAGCTTCACGTAATGTACACACACCGTCATCCGCAATAACATCGGTAGTTGAATCTACAACAATACTGTTTGCATTAGTTTTATTTGTTATAAAAAACAAACCAGTGATGATAATTCCCAAAGAAAATAAAACTGAAACTAATGTAAAAAACTTTTTGTATTTTTTCATATATAGACAAAGTATACTACAAATAAAAACCTTTTGTAAAGTAATCATTAATTTATGATTTAAATAAAAAAGCTGATATATTACTGTATCAGCTTTGTGCTATTATTTATTTTTAATTTGAAAAAATACACAGTCTGCTAGAAGTTCATAACCATATTTGTTATGATGACAATCTTTTTGCCAGTAATACTGATACGTGTTACTGGCATTCATACCAGCCTTTTCGTAAAGTTCAGGGAGAAATATGATTGGTACACCATATTTTTGTAATTGTTGCCAGGTTATACCTAAACAATCATACAGATTTCGTGCTTTCATTTCTTCTTGACCAGGAATAATAAGTACTCGAAAATCGATACTTCTTGTCACACAATATTGTTGCATGTGCAGGATTACCTCAGCAAGAGCATTTGCAGCTTTTGGATATAAATCACTATCTCGCGTAAGAAGGCGATTGTATCCTAACCAACTATGTACAATATGTCTAACAATGAATGAGTAGCTATAAAAAAATTCCCACCAAGGACCTCTCTTGTAATGAATTTTCCCGGTGTTATCTGGATAACGTTCATTATAAGTGCCTCGAGAAATAATATCACTAATGTCACTTCTATTAATAGCAAGCAATATCATGTCAGGTGCAAGTTTTATAAATGTATCTTGCAATGCTTTGAATGCATACACAGGATCATTTCCTGATTTACCAAGGTTAATAACTGTGGTATCACTATTCATTATGTTCAATTTTTTTTGCAAAAGAAACGGCCAGGTAAAGTTATCTGGCGCACCCACACCTTCAGTAAAAGAATCACCTAGCGCAAGAATGCGATATTCTTTTTTCTTTTTTGGAACAATATCTGGACCTTTGAAACCTAAGTTATTATATTGGTGCTCAAAAACAAACTCAGTTTTGTTCTCGACTCTGAAAGTTTTAGGTTCTTCTGGTCTATATAGAGTTTGATTATCCCACCAATTATGCCAATGGTAATTGGAGTAGTATGCAAAACCACCATTCAATTCAACGTATCCTAGGTTTTCTTTTTTTATATATCGTAGATATGCTTCAATACTAATCATAAATATCGAAAATAAAATAATCGTTATGTTTAAGTTTACATTACCATTAAATTTTCTGCGTAAAAAAAGAAGTAGCACAGTTATAATAAAATACATTTGGATAGTGAATAACGGCGTAGAAACAATACTTCCTGCAACAATCATGACAACAGGGTGTGCAAGTAATACTATTATACCGACAAATTGTAATATTCGTTTTATTACTCTTGTAAGAAAATGTTTTTTTGTTTTCATTTTAATTGTTTTTGATGAATTCAATACTCAAATCGAAAATGTTATGGTTTAAATCCTGAATTCATCAAAAACAATGCTTGACAAATATGTTCATAGGTATACTACCATATATATGTGTATAAGTCAATTATTAAAAATACCTCTTTTATTCAAAAGAGGTATTATCTGATATTATTTTTTAAAAATTTTTTTAGTGATTATATCACCAGTAGGCTTTATTATTTTAAATAAATATAACCCACTCGGGTATGAATCCAGTGATACACTATTATTTTTATCTATTTCTTGAGTCAAAATAGTATGCCCCAAGAAATCAATCACAACAACAGTTCCAGTTATATTATTAATTGTAACAACTCCGTTAGTAGGATTCGGAAATATTTTTTGTGATATATCAGTAATGGTATACCGACAATCGATACTATTAGAAAATTTAAATTCTCTATTATTATCAATTTGTTTTAATCGATAATAACCACCGGTCGCATCAACAAATTTGTATGTACTTGGATTACCCGTACCTAGAACAAACCCAATACTATCAAACACTGTACCAGTTTCAGATCGTTCAATAGTAAAATGGCTATTATTAAACTCTGAAGCAGTTTCCCAACGCAATTGAATTCCATCATCTACTTGTGAACAAGTGAAAAAGATTAATTCAACAGGCAAGGGTGTGTAATATCTTTTCATTGTTAATTTTTGAGCAGTTGTTAAATACAGTTCAAATGTTCCAGATGAATCTGGAAATTCTTGTAAATAGTATCCACTAGGAATACTAATTTGTATTGTTGGTAACGGGTAATAAGGTTTTGAGAAACCTGATCTATGAATATAACTGTTCACCTTAAGCCATGCCTGTCTATCACCTACTACATGAGTGAAGTCTACTGTGATTAAGTTAATACTATCTAGGTTGTAATTATTTTGAGGCATCCAATATGATGCAACCTCATCTCTGATTTCTTCGGTTCGATTATCTAAAAATGCATATATTTTATCCATTCCACTGTCCGTAGTAGCATAAAAACCACCATTCGGAAAACCACTCCAGGAATTATAATTTTTTTCTAAGTAGGTATATTGCCCTTGTCTATAACTTTGGATTATAGAATCTACTTTTTCTTGAGGAAATTGAAAATTCAAAAGATCTTGTGTTCGTCTTATTAAATCATCAACACCTCTTGTAGATCGAAATATTATTTTTAAAATACTACCTACTAGAATTGCTTGTTCGGATTGGAATTTTATATAGTCCCAGCCGATTCCTTGTGGTGAACTCATTCCATCATAATCTTGTGGAATAATTCCTATTTTTCCTCCTGGTATCATAGCGATTTGAAGATTATTACTAACTATATCTCCACCGTTAATGTAATCCTGAAAGATTCCATAATCTATAAAATCTTGGAGATGGATTAAATTAAAAAGTGAGTCATAATAATCAATTCCAGATGTACTGTCTATATACATTTCAATAATTCGTTTTACTGATTTTGAAAGTATTTCAAAATTAGCTTTTGACCCTTCTTCGCGTATACCAACAATACTTATACGATTAGTATCCCAAGGTGTTTTGATAATACAAAAATCGTGACTAGGAAAGAATTGTTCGTACATTCTTGGAAATGTATATCTTCCTCGTTCGGGTTGCATTATAGAAATATTATTTGGATACACATTAAACTGACGCGCGTATGTATATTGGTTTATCTTTTCTTGCATGTATGAAAAATTCCAATAGGATCCATTAATATAAACCTCAACACGTTCGTTTGGAGCATAACACTGGTTTAACCCCTTAGATAAAGCCGTCGCAATTTCATTTGAACCTGTGATAACACCATGTGCACGAGTTGTGCGGAATTTAAACCATTTCCAATGAGTGTTTGAATCATTTTGATATACATATTCAAACATATTTGACCCATTACCATCCCACGAGAGTTCTTTTCGGGCTGCAACAGCAATAGTTTTATTAAACAGATGTACACTGGAATTACCCGATATACTCGCTTCAGCATTCTGATCAAGTATAAGTATATTGTTTTTTAGAATCTGAACGTTCATCCATTTTCTGTACACACTTTTTGGAATAGTATCAAAACCTATTGTATTATCACGATTTATAGCATAGTTCCAAACGATACCACCATCTTGTCCTAAATGGCCACGCCCAGGTCCGTAAAAACCATCTAAACCAAACAAATCATCGTAACCAGCAGTCAAAAAGACTTGCGTAATCAAAGGTGCTACCCCAAAACCAATATTATAAACAAAATCTCTAATGGTTTCTTGGGTTGTGTCGTTTATGATTTTAATCCAAATATTATTTACCCGTTCAAGCTTTCCACGTTTTGCGAGTGTATCAACTTCATTAGATGCCCATCTAATTGGACTACCTTTTGAAAAGGGTTGGTCTTCCCAACTATTTGAAACAGTATCTCTTTTGTAGAGAATTATCTGTTGATTTTGATACTCGTAAAAAGGTAATCCGTTTATAGAAACGATAATATTTCTACCATTAGGTAACACTGTATCTATAGTAAATACTAGTGAATCCCCAGGATAATATCCCGATGTGTGGCTACCAACACGAGCCATACTTACTAGTGCTGTAATCAGTACTAGTAAAAAAATAACTTTTTTTTTCATTTTAATTGTTTTTGATGAATTCAATACTCAAATCGAAAATTTTGTGGTTTAAATCCTGAATTCATCAAAAACAATGTTTGACGAGGAACGCTTATTTTTGAAATTATAATAACACACTTAAAAATGAAAGTAAATATCTTATTTTTTAAAATTTAAAACACCCTTTTTGGATGTTTTAAAATAAATTTATTTCACTTTAAACGCTGCTCGAACTGTAATCATGACGTCTTTTTCAATTTTTGACGTGTCGTATGATCCATAATCTGAAACATCTACTGAACCTCGTGATAACACTTGAACTACTCCTGATGATGCAGATTGCAGTGATCCAACGCGTTGCCCGCCAGCTTTGGCCATACTTGATGCGCGATCTTTTGCATCTTTGATTGCATCCGCAAGCATTGATACACGCAAATCAGCTAACTGAGTATAATAATATTCAACTCCGTTAGATTGAAAGATCACTCCCTTGTTAATCAGATCTCCTGCTTTTTGTGCGAGTGTAGTAATTCCTGCTACATCAGCAGATTTGA
>CAZKPY010000018.1:0-8999 GCA_964554815.1 uncultured Candidatus Saccharibacteria bacterium
GATAAGAGATTATTATTATTAGAACAAAACTTCACACGAATTTTATTCATTTAAAATATCGTAAATTTCCCAGAACCATTAATTCATATCTATCCGGACAGATCGGGAACATGGAGTATCGAAACAATTCCAATATCATTCGGATCATTCGAGAAAAAAATAGATTTTCCAGAATCGTGGGCAGGTCTACGTGCCGATGAATTACAAAAAATTTCCGGAATTCCAGAACTATTATTCTGTCACTATGGACGATTTTTATGCAAGACAACTACAAGAGAAGCTGCGCTGAAAGTTGCAGAGTATACAATTAATCAAGGGTAACCTTGATTTTTATTAAAAAGTGTGCTATTTTAAAAATCTTATGGCACTCATCGATGAAGTTACAATTGATATACGAGCTGGTCGCGGTGGCGACGGCGTTGTTCGTTGGCGACGAGAAAAATCAAAACCAAAATCAGGTCCAGGTGGTGGTAATGGTGGTCGCGGTGGCGATGTATCAGTAACTGCAGTATCAGATATTGGATATCTGGATTTTTATCGTCACACAAAAGAATTTCAGGCAGAAAATGGCGTCCCAGGAGGTAGTGATGGTGAGCAGGGTGGAAATGGTGAAATGTTAGTTTTAAAATTCCCAGTTGGATCAATTATTACAAATAAAACAACAGGTGAATCAGTAGAACTCGACCATGTCGGACAAACAGTAAAAATTCTCACCGGTGGACGTGGAGGATTAGGTAATGAACATTTCAAAAGTTCACGAAACGTAACACCTCATGAATCAACACCAGGAATGGATGGAGATTTTGCAACATTCGACGTAGAGCTCCGCATGTTCGCTGATATTGGATTGATGGGATTACCGTCAGCAGGGAAATCGACACTCCTAAACGCACTGACTAATGCAAAATCAAAGGTTGCAGAATATCACTTCACGACACTTGATCCACATCTCGGCGCATTCTATGAATTCGTAATTGCAGATATTCCGGGACTTATCGAGGGAGCCAGTGATGGAAAAGGTCTCGGTACAAAATTCCTAAAACATATCGCACGAACAAAAGCGCTCGCTCATGTGATTGCACTGGACAGTGATAACATGGTTCGAGATTACGAAACTATTCGAAACGAGCTTGCAGGTCATGATCCAGAATTACTCGAGAAAAAGGAGATCATCATTTTCACGAAATCAGACATGGTAGATGAGAAAACATTGAAAGCAAAATTGAAGTCAATGGCGAAAATTACAAAAGGGAAAGATGTTTTTGTAGTTTCAGCATATGATGATGTAACGATCAAGGAATTAGGCGACGGATTGGTAAAAATATTACGTAAATAAAATGACGACCTATGTGTCGTCTTTTTTGTGATATGAACAGGGTAGTTCCATGTTGTATATTTCTATCTCGGGACGGCGTTCTAATCGCGACTCGAGATATTTGTCATACCCTATACAAGTACACCATATCCTGCAGATATTATAACCAATGAGTTTACCTCCTTCTGATGGAGAATTATAAACAGGGTATATCTCAAAGGGAACTTTTTTGATTCCCTCAATGTCGGGTTTAATATTTCCTGTAGAGCCCACATCCCAACCTTCTAACAGAGATGTTTCTGCTTTTTCAGCAGTATATTTTCCTTCCTTATAAAATCTTGTTCCTCCCATAATGAGTAATTTATTTAATCAAACAATATCATTATACTAATCTTTGTCAAATAAAAAAAACGACCAAAATTGGTCGTAAGGTCACACCTGTGTTCAAAATAAGGGCTTACCCACCGGTAGAAAACATTCTCCATTGGGCCTTCTATGAACACCTCAGGGAATCGCATTCCAAAGAGTTCGTCTTGGAACGGTTGTGAGAGACGGTGTCGTCAGTGCATTATATCGCTACAACCTTTACTCTAAAGGTATGTTTTTAGAAATAAATGTCAAATAAAAAACCAAGATGAACTTGGTATTAAAAGATGTAAAATAATTACTTTCTATTATTATACTCGAGAACGCGGTCACCAATCGTACTTTTTGAACCGTTTTTTCTTTCAAATAACAGAACAACTAAAATAGCAATGAATACAAGAAAACCTTTTTCTATGATTGTAAGTTTATTTAGTATTATATTACTATCTTTATATATAAAGTCAAGTACCTCTAAGTCCTTTATTTTGGTAGTATATTTTCATGATTGAACGAAATGGTACAAAATATTATCCAACTATTGGATTGGAAATCCATGCAGAACTTGCAACTAACAGCAAAATGTTTTGTTCGTGCAAAAACGATACTGACGAGGAAAACCCAAACGTAAACATCTGCGCCGTGTGTATGGGTCATCCTGGGACACTGCCAGTACCGAATGCAACTGCAATTGAAAGTGTTATCAAGGTAGGTCTCGCGATCGGTGCAGACATTGCAAACTTTTCAGAATTCGATCGAAAAAACTATTTCTATCCAGATATCCCAAAAGGCTACCAAATTTCACAATACAAATATCCAATTGTTTCAGGTGGAAACCTCGCAGATGTAGCGATTACTCGAATTCATCTCGAGGAAGACACCGCAACATCGAAACACGATCGAGGGGATTTTTCATTGGTAGATTATAACCGCGCTGGGGTTCCATTGATGGAGCTCGTAACTGAACCGGTCATTCATGATGCAGAAACTGCGGTAAAATTCGCAAAGGAACTGCAATTACTCGTCCGAACATTAGGTGTAGCACATGCAAACATTGAAAAAGGGGAAATGCGTATCGAGGTAAACATCTCGGTTTCGACAGATCCGAACAAGCTCGCAACAAAAGCCGAAATTAAAAACATTGGTTCAATTTCTGCAGCAGGAAAATCTATTGATTACGAAATCGAACGAATAATTGCATTGTACGAGGCGGGACGAGGTGATGAAATCGTTCAGGAAACACGCGGTTGGGATGAAAACAAGCAGGCGACATTCTCACAGCGTAAAAAGGAAAACAGTAACGACTACCGATATTTCCCAGACCCTGATATTCCGAAATTCTATCTACATGAATTGTTCCCAGGAATTACTGACGGATCAATGCGAACATCATTGCCGGAATTGCCTTGGGAGAAACGTGCACGTTATGCTGCAGATTATGGAATTAAACCAGAAGATATTGAAAGTTATGTAACCGATAAAAAACTGGGAGCATTTTTCGAAGAAGTCGCAAGTATTCTAAGTAATACAGATGCAGTGAAAACAGCATCTAACTATATTACATCAGATATGTTGGGACTATTGGCAAAAGATGAGACATTATCATTTCCAAGTCCGCAAACATTTGCAAAATTAATTCAAATGAATACGGAGAGCAAATTGAACTCTCGAGGAACAAAAGATATCCTTGCTATGATTGTAAAATCTGACGAAGATCCAGAAGACATCGCAAACCGTGAAGGATTAATTCAAAAAAACGACCCCGAAGCATTAAAAGCAATCGCGGTGAAAATCGTCGATGCAAATCCGAATGTAGTTGCAGAATATAAATCTGGAAAGGAACAACTGCTGATGTTTTTCGTAGGACAGATTATGAAAGAAACAAAGGGAAGTGGAAACCCTGCAATGATTCAAGAAATACTAAAGGAACTATTAAAATAGCCTACACAATTGTGCGGGCTTTTTTATGGATCTTTTTTCTTTCTAAAGAATTTTTCACGAAACCAGCTTCTCACTGGTTTATTTTTTATCCATTTGATAAACATTCCAATCATAATTGCTGCCCCTGTAAACATTTGCCTAAATTGTATTTGCACCCATAGTACCTCGGTTTATTGATAAAACCAAATAAAAATCCTGACATCATATCAGGGAATCGATTTAATAATTGGAATATTAACATGATTGTAATACGGTGACGCATCTGGATCACGCCAATTGTATTCACTTTCAAATCTTTTGTAAACGTATTCTAAATGAACACATATCTCCTGATGTTGAACCTGATAAACTCTTCCGGGCATTTTGAATTTTTCCGTACACATATAATGTGTCAAGACAAATTCATCGTATTGTTTATCAATCAAGATTTTTTTGCAAACAGGATCACCTTGCTTTGTAAAATCTATAACTAATATTCGGGTTCCATGTTCTAGTTCAGCTAATTTTTTCTGTGGCAATTGGGATGTCTCTCGATATCTCTTTTGTTGCTTACGCCAGTATTTTAATTTTTGTAAATAAAAATTTAAAAATGGTTTTTCAGGGTCGCTACGAAACCAGAGTTGAATAATAACAAAAGAGATGCCAGCTCCGGCAAATGCGGTGATGAAATTCATAGTATTTGTGTTTTATAATGTTTGGTGATATTTCGGTAAAAGATACCATTTTCGGCATCTATGTCAAGTCTCGAGAAAATATTAAAAATACTGTATTGTGTAGAGATATGAAAGAAAACAGAGGAACTCAACATCCACTCTGGATGGTAATTCAAGAAATTGTACAGATATTTTCAGATCTGGGATTTTCTGTTGCTAATGGCCCAGAAATGGAGGATGAATTCCATAATTTCGACGCGTTGAATATTCCCGCAAATCACCCGTCACGTGCAACTGCTGATACGTTGTGGGTAAAAGACCTTCCTGGAATGTTAATGCGAACACACACCAGTCCGGTGCAAATTCGATACATGGAAAATAATCCATCACCATTTGCGATCATTGTTCCAGGAAAAGTGTTCCGAAACGAATCTACTGATGCGACTCATGAAATTCAGTTTCATCAGGTAGAAGGACTGTTGGTAGGGAAAGATATTTCCTTGGCACACCTAAAGGGAACATTGTACGAATTTTTCAAAAGATTCCTCGGACCAGAAACTGAAATCCGATTCCGTCCGAGCTTTTTCCCGTTCGTAGAACCAGGAATCGAGGTAGACGTAAAATTCCAGGGTAAATGGCTCGAAGTGTTAGGTGCAGGAATGGTTCATCCGAATGTGTTCAAAGCTGTCGGATATGATCCAGAAGTGGTTAGTGGTTTTGCATTCGGAATGGGAATTGATCGACTTGCAAATTTAAAAACCCAAACTCCAGATGTTCGATATTATTATCAAGGAGATGTACGTGTTAATCAGTGGTAGAATTTTTGATAACATATGAAAGAAAAAACAAAAATACAATTTAAGATAATAGGCTTATCTTTTGATTTTTTATCTGAAGAGATTCCTGCATTAATTCAGATATTAACCCTTGTAATCGTGATACCTAAAAGTTATTTAAAGCCTTGGTTTCATCTATTCATTTTTTTAACTGTGCTGATATCATTACTAAATGCATATCTATTTAGTAGGATCCCGCAATTTTTTCTAAATAAACACCCAGAAATTCTGAAAATTTTGAAAGACCCCAATGCAACAAAGAATAAAACCTTTATAATCTTATTTCTTATTTTACCAACCTTAGTAATCTTTATTGCCCCTGTACTTCTTTTAATTTTTTTTCTATGAAAATCTCACATAACACAATTCAATCACATATTGTAGAGCAACTTCCAGAGGCTTTTGTTGTAGCAGAAAAGCTGGTTTTTCATGCGTTCGAGGTAGAAGGAGTAGAAGGAAGCGGAGCCGATGCAATATATGATATTCAACCATTACCAGATCGAGCAAACGATTGTAAAACTAACTATGGAATGGCGCGCGAAATTGCAAACCTGTTTGGACTGACATTAAAAGTTCCATCTGAATATTCAATTGATGGAATTGAAAATCTTACTGTTGATTTTACACCGGCCGATATTTCAAAATATTTGGGATATAATATAACACTTGATCAAATTAAATCAGTGTTTGATCAGTTTCATTATCAATATTCAGTTGATGGGGAAATGATTCATTTCATCGTACCTGTATGGCGTACTGATCTCGTAAATATTCAGGACATGACCGAGGAAATTGGACGAGTTCTGGGATACGAACATATTCCTGCGATTCTACCGAAACTGGATCAGAAACCTGCAATCAATTCTGTACTCGCATCAATGTTAAAAAAACGAAGTGAGCTATTAAATCAAGGTTATCATGAGGTTATCACCTACACATTCCGCGAAACAGGTGATTTTGAATTACTCGACGCATTATCAGATAAAAATCATTTGCGTACAGATTTATTAGGTGGGTTGCGTATTGCATATACAGAAAATATGAATCGTTTGCCGGTATTGCCAAACATGTCAGCACGGATCTTTGAGATTGGATCAGTGTTCCCAAAATCAGGTGAAGAAATGCATGTTGCGTGGATTGATGAAAAAGGCGAACATGAAGAAAAGCTTGAGATTACAAACAGTGATTCATATATTTTCGAGGATGGAAAAATTGAAAAGCATTTCAAAATGTGGAGCATCTATCCAGCAATGACCCGAGATATTGCAGTATGGATTCCAACTTCTGAAAATGCCGATGTGCTCGTAAAAATTATCAAGGAGAATGCAACCGAACTATTGCTCGGCGAACCAAAACTCTTTGATCAATTTACAAAAGAAGACCGAACATCCTATGGATATCGATTAGTTTTTCAGTCTTTCGACCGAACTTTAACTATTGATGAGGTAAACAAAATCATGGAAACTATCACAGTAAAGATTAAAGAAAAGGGTTGGGAAGTGCGGTAATCTTGACATATTATCATATTACTGATATAAAACAATAAATCAAACGATCAAAATCATGTTCTATAATCTCACACACCATTGGCTCTTCTTTTCAATTATCGCAACAGTATCCTTGGGAATTTCCATGGCATTTTACAAGATGCCGGCAATGAAAAAGTACAGTCCAATACTTTCCACATTTTGGACAAATCTTTTTTCAGCAATATTCATTTTTGCAATCCTTGCAGCTACACAAATTACTACCATTTCACAATTCAGCACTATCTCGTGGTATGGATTGGGGTGGGGGATTTTCTTTGGAATCAATATGATTCTAACGAAAATTTTACTCGAAAGCGGCGACGTCGGATCTGTTTTGCCAGTTACATCATCACTTGGAAACATTATCGTAATTGTTATTGGTATTACACTTCTCTCTGAATCAGTATCCTTAATTCAGGCAGCTGGAATAGTATTGATCCTTATTTCGGTATTTTTCTTTAGCAAGAAAGACAAAGCATTTCCAAAAGTTACCTGGCGTATATTTTTATTAGCATTTGGGGTTATCGCGACTTCTACTGTTTCAAAATATATTCAAAAACTAGGAGCAGTTCACGATACGATGCCTCATTTTATGATGTATCAGTATCTTGGAGCCGCGGTAACAGCATTGGTATTTCTCTTGTTTTGGGAACGAAGTAGCTTTAAAACTCTTCACACAGAGTGGAAGACCTATTTCCGCGGAGCAATGTTAATCGCAGTCTTTTCTGTAATCGGCGGATGGGCCATCTTAACAGCTTTGTCACTGGGACCATTATCAGGAGTATATGCTATTCATCCAGCATACACATTTGTTACAGCATTAGCCGGCTACTATTTCTTTAAAGAAAAACTAACGAGAAGTAAAATTTTATTAGTGCTACTAACCATTGCAGGAGTGATTCTGATTAAAATTGGAGGATAGGCCTTTTACTACTACTTTTTAAACCTTTAGGTTTAAAAAGTTTTTTATTACTTAACTTATCAACAAATTTGTTTTTTAATCTGAAATACTATGCTATAATTCAGGTGTCCTCACTGCTGAGCTACCGCTCAGAGTGTTGGACACAAAGCAAATTCTATAGGTTTTGCAATTAATTTGAAGTCTTACTTCTACTACACTAATTGCAAAACCTCTATGAAGGCGCTTTTTTATTATCTACAGGCTCATTTTCTTGCATTTTTTTGAAAAATCTGTATAGTATCCG
Organism: uncultured Candidatus Saccharibacteria bacterium; assembly: GCA_964554815.1. Lineage (GTDB taxonomy): Bacteria > Patescibacteriota > Minisyncoccia > Phycocordibacterales > UBA1006 > CALMMZ01. The sequence goes on from CAZKPY010000018.1 coordinate 7,843, forward strand.
ACATTATGACATCACTACAATCAGACATCCGAACATCTGGAAAGAGTCTTTCTGGGTTACATGCAGCAGGTAAAATCCCAGCTGTTATTTATGGAGCAGGAATCAAGGACTCAATTCACATCGCCATTGAACGAGAAGCGTTTAAAAAAGCATGGAAAGCAGCCGGTGGATCAACAACAGTTACTGTTACTGCTGATGGAAAAAATTACGATACATTAATCCATGATTTCCAAATCGACCCTGCAACAGATATGGTTATCCATGCAGATTTTCTCGCATTAGACAAAACAACAAAAGTAACTGTAGGCGTAGAATTGGAATTCGTAGGTGTTTCTCCTGCAGTTAAATCTGGAACAGGAACGCTTGAAAAAATGCTCCACGAAATCGAGGTAGAAGGCTTACCAAAAGACTTACCAAAATCTATCGAGGTTGATATTTCTTCTCTTGAAAATGTTCACGATCAAATTCATGTTCGAGACCTAAAAATCTCATCAGGAATCGAGGTTAAAACTGATGCTGATGAGGTAATTGCAGTAATCACAGGATTGAATGTAGAAGAAGAGTCAACAGAAACAACTGAAATTGATTTTGCATCTATCGAAGTTGAAAAGAAAGGTAAAAAAGAAGATGAGGAATCAGCTGAATAGCATAAAAATATCCGGATTCGGGTATTTTTTGTTATTTGTAATAAAGTTTGGAAATTATACGTACTATATGATATGATAATACATATGAAAAAACAGCTCTTTGCGAAAACATTAGTATCTACTATCACTCTTTTTACATTAGTGAGTACGATGTTTATAATTCCACAGACAAATCAAGTATTAGCATTCGATTGTATTACCGATCTCACCTCCAGCTCTCCTGCAGCTCAAAAGGCTATTTGTGAACAAGAGGTGCGAAATCTCGAAGAAGAGGTAAAAAAGTTAAACGTTCAGTTAGAACAGCAGAAAAATCAATCTGGAAACTTGAAAAAGGATGTTACTGCGCTCACAGCACAGATTAAAAAAGCTCAGCTGGAAATTGTTGCAAAAAACAAAGTGTTAAGCACGCTCGCAGGGCAAATCGGACAGAAAAATACTTTGATTAAAAACCTTGATGAAAAAAAATCTCGACAAGAGGAATCTCTCGAACAGATTTTACGTAAAAAATAT
>CAZKPY010000019.1:0-3405 GCA_964554815.1 uncultured Candidatus Saccharibacteria bacterium
AACCATATCGAGGTTTCGCTTCTTCCTGGTGATAAAGTTCGTGTCGTAGATAACGGACGAGGAATTCCTGTAGGTATTCACTCGAAAACAAAAGTTTCAGCACTCGAGACCATTTTGACTGTGCTTCACGCCGGAGGAAAATTCGGTGATGGTGGATATAAAGTTTCAGGAGGTCTCCATGGAGTAGGTTCATCGGTAGTAAACGCATTGTCGATTTATATGCGGGCCGAAGTTCATCGTGACGGTGAAATCCATATGCAGGAATATTCGATCGGAAAACCAAAAGCAAAGGTAAAAGTAATCGGAAAAACAAAATTCACAGGAACCATTATTACATTCCAGCCAGACTTGGAAATTTTCAAGGAAATTAAATTCAATTTCCAGAAGATTGTTCACAACTTGCGTGAGCAGGCGTATCTATGCAAGAAACTTCGCATTACTGCAATCGATGCACGAGAGACAAAAAATCTCCCAGATCTATTAAAGGAAACATATCTCAGTGAAATGAATGTCGAGGTTCCATCAATGTCGTTTTATTTCGAAGGAGGACTTGTTTCTATGGTTCATTCAGTTAACCATGGTAAAAAAGTCGTTCATCCGAATTTATTCTACGTTGAAAAAGATGTCGATGATATTAATGTTGAAATTGCATTGCAATATGTGAATGATATTGATAACAATGTTATTACATTCGCGAACCATATTTATACAATCGAGGGTGGAATGCACCTCACAGGATTTAAAACTGCGCTCACGCGAACGTTGAATGCGTATAACAAGGAAAAGAAAGTGCTGAAAGATGGCGAGACATTTGATGGTGGAGACGTTCTGGAGGGGTTAACTGCGATCGTATCAGTGAAAATGCCAGAGATCCAGTTCGAAGGGCAGACAAAGGCAAAACTGGGGTCTCCAGAGGCACGTGGAGCGGTAGAGACCGTATTTGGAGAAGCTTTCTCGACCTATCTCGAGGAGCATCCAGATGATGCAAAAGCAATCTTGCAAAAGGCAGTACTCGCGCTCCGTGCTCGAAAAGCTGCAAAGGCTGCAAAAGATTCAATCTTGCGAAAGGGAATGCTCGAGGGATTCACCTTGCCTGGAAAATTAACTGATTGCCAGTCGAAAGAGGCTGCAGATTCAGAAGTATTCATTGTAGAGGGAGACTCTGCGGGTGGAACAGCAAAACAGGGACGTGACAAGAAAACACAGGCGATCCTACCACTCAAAGGTAAACCATTGAACGTAGAACGTGCACGACTGGACCGAATTATCGGATCAGAAGAAATTAAAAACATCGTGATTGCTCTTGGTACTTCAATCGGAGAGACGTTTGATATTACAAAAGCTCGCTACCATAAAATTATCATTGCGACAGATGCCGACGTCGATGGTTCACATATTACGACGCTCTTGCTCACATTATTCTATCGCTACTTGCGACCGATTATTGAAAACGGATATTTATACATTGCACAACCGCCGTTGTATAAAATTAAAAAAGGAAAAGAAATCGCGTATGCCTTTACCGATGATGAAAAGGAAGTAGTTGTAAAATCAATGGGAGGTGAAATGGCAACTGCAGAAGATAATCAAGGCGAAGAGGACGTCGAAGCCGAAGAGGAAACAAAGACAAGCAAAAAACCACGTGTAGCAAAAATCTCTATCCAGCGCTACAAGGGACTCGGAGAGATGAACGCAGAGGAGTTATGGGAAACCACCATGGATCCTGCGCGACGTATTCTCAAGCAAGTGAACATCGACGACGTAATCGATGCTGATAAAACATTTGATATGTTGATGGGAACTGATGTGTCTCTGCGTAAATCATTCATCCAGACGAATGCAAAAATGGTAGAATTAGATATTTAATAAAAAGTCCCGACTGGGATTTTTTATTTGACAAAAATAAAATAAAGCGTACTATTTTTACAAAATAATAAGCTATGCCAAATTTCGAATTAGAAGAAATAAAACGAATTGTCAAAGATGCTATGGATGAGAAAAATGTCATATCATTTACTCGTAAAGATTTCGCATGTCATGTTTCGTGCCAGGAACGCTATGTTGTTAGTATCTCAGATAATGAATTTGTTCATACAACAGCAACAAGTAATTCAAAAGCAACCAGTACAACAGCGTTTAAGGATGTTCATTCTATCACTGTCTCTAATGAATCTATGTCTGTATTAAAACGTAATGTTAGTTTTAAGTTCTCAAAATTAGATGAGATGATGAAGCAAGGAGATAATCCTGAAAAGGAAAAACAACCGCACAACGGCGGCATCCGACCTATGTTTATAGATAACCGTAAACATCCATCATACAGAAAAGTAAAAAACGACCAATGAGTCGTCTTTTTTTATTCCATCTCCATTTTAATCACTGCGAGCAAATCCTCGATCAAGAGATCTTTCTCAGCTGCAATTTCAGCCCAGAATGCTTTTAATTCTTTATTTTTCCCGGCATCTTTTATGTAATCATTTTTAATTCTCCAGAGAGATTTTTGTTCCTGAACTAATTGAGTCATTAAATTATATAGGTTGTTGTTTTTCATAGGTTTATTGATTACTGACTAATACTGAGAAGTATATCAAAATTAAAAACCACTGTGAAGTGGTCTTAATTTAACGTTCGTTCCTTGGTTTCTTTCTCCAGTTTCGCAAGTAATTCATCGATACTCATTCCTTCGATTTTCACATCATTGCGACCTTCGATCGTCAGAGTATTTGAATCCTTTTCCTTGTCTCCGATAATAATTTGGTAGGGAATTTTCTCAGTTTTTGCTTTTCGAATACGCTTTCCGAGAGAGTCATCGTCGAACATAATTGCGCGAATATCTGCAGCTTTTAATTTCTTGAAAATTTCAGATGCATATTCACCATGATGTTCGCTCGAAACTGGTAGCACAGCGATTTGAATTGGTGACATCCACACAGGGAATGCGCCTGCAAAGTGTTCAATGGCAACTGCCATGAATCGTTCCAACGATCCACTGATCGCACGATGGATCACTACTGGCTGTTCAGGTTTTCCTTCTTCGTTGATGTATGACATTTTGAATCTACTCGGAGCATTGAAATCACACTGTACGGTTGCCAGTTGCCATTCGCGGCCGATCACATCCTTGAACATGAAATCCAGTTTCGGTCCGTAAAACGCTGCTTCGCCGATTCCTGGTTTGTAATTCAGGCCAAGGTCTTTACATACATTCGTAAGTGCGGATTCAGCAGCTTCCCATACCTCATCACTTCCGAGCCATTTTTCCTTGTCATCATCGCGCAAACTCAATCGTACCCAATATCCATCCATCATTCCCATTGTTGTGTAAAAGTCTTTGATAATGTTTACGATATTCACACACTCCTCATGGATTTGATTTGGACGAACGAATAGATGTCCATCATCTTG
>CAZKPY010000019.1:3415-7574 GCA_964554815.1 uncultured Candidatus Saccharibacteria bacterium
TGATTGATCGAACACGGGTGAGACCGCTTAATTGTCCGGTTTTTTCGTCACGGTAAATAGTTGCTGGTTCGAAATAACGAACTGGCATGTCCCGATAGCTGAATTGATTATCTGCGAATAACTGGTAGTGATGGGGGCAGCTCATTGGTTTGAGATAGAAATCTTCCTTACTGGTTCCGCCGTGTACTTTGAACATGTCATCCAAATAATGTCCTGCGTGACCACTGATTTCATACAGTGATTCCTTTGCTAAATGCGGTGTCCACACCCATTGGTATCCGTGGACTTTATGGAGATCCCATAAATAATTAGTAACTTCCTGTCGAATAGTTAATCCTTTTGCGTGAAAGAGCGGAAGTCCTGATCCTACGAGATCTGAAAAGGTAAACAGTTTTAATTCTTTTGCCAGTTTTCGATGGTCGCGTTTTAATGCTTCTTCTTGTCGCCAGATTTCTTTTTCCAAATATTCCTTTGTTTCAAATGCGAGTCCATAAATACGAGTGAGCATTTTATTTTTTTCGTCTCCACGCCAATACGCACCTGCAATGCGATCAAGTTTAAATGCATCAGATTGGATTTCAGCTGCGGGATGTTCAACATGTCCACCACGACACAGATCAGTAAATCCTCCACAGGTGTAGAGTGTGATTGTTTCACCTCGGTCTGCAATTTCGTTAATCAATTCTTCCTTATAACTATTTCCGGCAAAAACTTTTAATGCCTCGTCTTTTGAAACTACGGCATGGGTAAACTCTGTCCAGTTTTTTAAATTTTTCTGCATTGATGTCTCGAACTTCTTCAAGTCTTCCTCGACTATTTTTTCAGTTCCAAAATCAATATCGTAATAGAATCCATTATCAACAGCGGGTCCGAGCGTGAGCTGTGCATTCGGATAGTATTCTAAAACCGCCTGAGCCATCAGGTGGGCGAGTGTGTGTCGCATCGGAGCGAGTTGTTCGTTATCTTTCATAGTTCAAAGAGTGTAGCATTTAATTTGTTTTTTGGGGAGAGGGATTGACATTATTATAAATAATGATATTATAAATATAAACAAAACAAATTAATAATGAAACCAGTTAAACAATTCAAAAAATATCTGGACATTATTAGTGCAGATATATTTCCCGGCAAACAAAACAACGTAGGAATTATTGAAAATTTAGAACAATGGAAAGAAGTAAACGACGCATTTTTCATTTATTGGCCACCTGATGATTTATACCTGTTTCATCAATTTCATTTTGATGAAGTTTTCAAAGATGTTGTCTCTGGTGGAACCTTTCACCCTAATAACAAGGTAAATTTAGGGGTAGTAAATACAGAGGTTGATTTACACGAAAATACAAGAGAGATACTTCTCCCGCGGATGACGGTTGAGATGTATTTGGCTTGCGGAGCGGCACACGAAGTACGTCATCGAATGCAGTTTTTGTTAAACGAAGGAAATCCTATCATTACAAAAGACCAGTATATAGAGTTTCAATGCTTCTGGCACATCGCCTTATCTGTTGAAGAACAATTCGATGCGCGGGAAGTCCCATATAATTCATGGGTTCGATTAATGGAATTTGATGCATGGATGATACAAAGGATTTTCTTTGTTGAATTATGGCTCAATCATACCCAGCGTGGAATTGAATTTGATGAAAGCGTAAAAATTTCTGCAAAAGTGTTAGAAATGTCTGCCGAAGAGCTTCGCGAACAAATGAACCAGTTCTGTTATCTTTATTGATTTATAAAACTTAAACCAAAACCCCGATTTCTCGGGATTTTTTATTTCACTTATTCAGCTTTTACTTCTTCTTTCTTTGGCATCCATCGCATTACGAACTTCAATGCTACGAATACTGACAATGCAATGATGAGAAAGTTCACGATTGAGGTAATAAAGTTTCCAATTTTGATCTGTCCTAATACGATTGCGCTGAAATCTGGTGCTCCAAATATCATTGCGATAATCGGCATAATAACATCTGCAACTAATGAAGTTACAATTGCATTAAACGCAGTACCAATAACGATACCAACAGCCAGATCAATTAAATTTCCCTGCATTGCGAATGCCTGAAACTCTGCAAAAAAACCTGATGCTTTTCCTTTAATATTTTCCATAATTGTTTTTCTGTTTCAAAAGTATTTTTCTTCATCTGCGGAACGCAAGCGCCCTCACACAACTTCGTTGTTGCGGGTTCGGTCCTCGATTTCATAAAAATACTTTTAAAACAGATTATATTATCTAATAATAATCTAACTATACTCTTTCTATAAATTTGGTAAAGTGTTCATATGAACGTTTCACCAGCACAGATCAAGAAATTCAAGGAAACTATCTGGAATTATTATAAAACCTCGGGACGAGGGAATTTGCCGTGGCGGAAAAACATTAATCCCTATCGAGTATGGGTTTCAGAGGTAATGCTGCAACAAACGCAAGTTGATCGTGTGGTGAACTTTTTTAATGCATGGATAAAATCATTTCCAACAGTGAAAAAACTCGCAGAGGCTTCGCAGATTCAAATATTGAAATTATGGAAAGGTCTCGGCTATAATTCACGCGCAATTCGCATGAAAAAAACTGCAGAATTGATCATGCATGATTACAAGGGAAAATTTCCAAATGACTACGTATTATTACAAAAATTACCTGGGATCGGTCCATACACTGCAGGTGCGATTTCTGCATTTGCGAACAATCAGTCAGTGGTAATTATTGAAACGAATATCAGACGTGTATTTATTCATTATTTTTTCAATGATGAAACAGATGTTCACGATGAGTCAATTTTAGAATTAGTTAAAAAAACCCTTAATACAAAAAATCCAAGAGAGTGGTATTGGGCGCTGATGGATTATGGCTCGTTTCTCGGCAGAACATTGAATATTAAAGGCAAAAAATATAATCCGAATGTGCAGAGCAAACATTATACAAAGCAGTCGAAATTCACAGGCAGCGATCGTGAAATTCGCGGAAAGATTTTAGAGATATTATTACACGCGAATAATAATGCAATTATGAATGAAAAACTCCAGACAGAAATTTCAGACTTCTCGAAAGATGAAAAACGAATTGCAAAAATAGTAAATGAATTACACCGAGATGGGTTTATCGAAATTGCAAAAAATAAAATTTTATTAAAAGGGTAAATTAAAGGCACGTATCGAACGTGCCCCGTAGGTAGTAAATTCAATTTTTAGAAACTATGCCGCTTTATCGACATATCTTCGTCTCAATCTTTCTTTTTGTTTAGCAATGTGTAGTTCAATTAACTGGTGATGAATAATTGCGTTTTGGATTGCCAGAACTTCTGTTTGAGATAGCCCCATTTTTTTCCAAGAAACAGTACCTTTATTAGATCGCATGAAATTTTTGAGATTTAATAAAGACTCTTTTGTTCCATAGGGTTTGTCTTTTTGTCGTTCGACAGTCAGTTCCCATGTGGCGTGTAATCCATGTGCTTTAGCAAGCATTTTTTTGATGTGCGCATTTCTCTTGCGTCTGCTGATTCTCTTACGTTTGGTCATTTTTTGGTTTTAGATAAAATGAAAGAATGATTTCAAAAAACATACTACCAGACTATTAATCTTTGTCAAGAAATACATTCATACGGTATACTGCATCATATGACATCCGAAGCATTCGAGACAAAATACGCAGGTTTGAATCCAGCACAAAAAACCGCCGTGGATTCTATTTCTGGTCCGGTGATGATTGTGGCAGGTCCCGGAACCGGAAAGACTGATGTTCTGGCACTTCGCATTGCAAATATTTTAATTAAAACTGATACCGACCCGTCGAGTATTTTATGTTTAACATTTACCCGATCAGGAGTTACCGCAATGCGTGAAAGACTTGAACGATACATCGGAACACGAGCGCGCGATGTGCGTATTACAACATTTCACAGCTTTGCGATTGGGCTCGTCGAGAAATATTACAGCCTACTCGATTTTACGAGTACGCCGAAATTACTTGATGATACCGAAGCAGTCACACTGGTTGATGAACTCCTCCAAGATGGAGATTGGGAATACTTGCGTCCACGAACCGACCCGTCGAAATATTTTCGAGATTTACGTGGATTAATTTCAATCTTGAAACGCGAGCGAATGTCACCGGAACAATTTTTGAGTGAAGTAGAAAAAGATATAAAGTTTTTAC
>CAZKPY010000019.1:7674-8900 GCA_964554815.1 uncultured Candidatus Saccharibacteria bacterium
GATGAACATCAGGATTCATCTGGTGTACAAAATCAATTTTTAAAAGCAGTCTGGTCTGATGTTGAACGACCTGACATTTTCGTCGTAGGTGATGACCGCCAGCTGATCTATGGATTCTCGGGTGCGAACTTGGATTATTTTACCGATTTTAAAACCGCATTTGGGCAAGCTACAATGATCACACTCACAGAAAACTACCGATCGACGGCTCCGATTTTAAATCTCGCAGATGAACTATTAAAGAGTTCTGTGACGAACGAAGCATTGAATAGTAATAAGTCAGGAAATGATTTAGTAAAACTCTCACAATTTCATTACAACCGTGATGAGATTATTGGTGCTGGATTATATTTCAAATCAGTAATCGAAAGCGACACATCGGCTGACGAATGCGCATTGCTCGTTCCGAAAAACAAACATGTTCGTTCGGCTGCTGCAACATTGCGCGCGATGAATGTTCCTGTGATTTCTGAACAGAACGTATCACTGTTGGAAACTGCTGAAACGCAAAGCCTACTTCGCATTTTAGGTATTATTAATAATCCTTTTGATACGGTGTTGCTGACGCAGGCACTGCTGGACAAGAGTAGTCTCGTTCCGCCGATGCAGGCACATAAATTCTTGAAGAATATCAAGAAAATGAAAGATCTCTCGATTGATGATTTTATTGATCATGGAGATGATCAAGGAATGTTTGCATCTGAAAATTCGATTGTGGTTTTCGGAAAGAAATTGCAATCATGGATTGAGTTGTTGTCTCATACTGATATTTCGCACGCCATTAGTATGGTTGGAAATGAATTACTGATTGATCAATCGACAACTCATGATGAATTACTACGAGCAATTGAAATTGTGCGAAGTTTCATTCATGCGACGACGTCTTGGTTGGAAAAAAATCCGACAGGAATTCTCTCGGATTTCTTGGAATATTTCAAGCGATTGAATAATTATGGAAATACGGTTGAAATCGCGCGACTGGGTAATCGGTCAGGCGTTCGTGTGATGACATTGCATAAATCAAAAGGTCTCGAGTACGAACATGTTTGGATTGGACATATGAACGAGGAAATCCTGATGAGCGAAAAGGCGAGCGCGTTTACGTTACCAGAATTCGTAAAAGAAAAAATTGCAGAACGCGATATTCTGACTGCAAAACGCGAATTATATGTTGCGATTACTCGTGCAAAGCAATTCTGTACGATCAGTTATGCTGATAAACGTGA
>CAZKPY010000020.1:0-8861 GCA_964554815.1 uncultured Candidatus Saccharibacteria bacterium
TCCTTTTTACAAGGTGAGGTTGATGGGTAAGTGCGCTTTCTTTTACAAAAATGAGTATTTTCAAGTCAAATCAGGGCACAGAATAGGGTTCTTGACAAATCTGTCCAATATGCTATACTATGTGCAAATGGGAGAAATGTGTATATATTTCAACCACCAATCGTTCGTTGTCAAAGTAATGTTTAAAAGGTTTAGATTGATTAATGAAAAATTGTTTAGTTATATCAGTTCTCGAACTATTCGAGGGTTTATATAACTAAACAATAATAATTAATTTTAAAAAATCTAAACTTAACAACAATGAAAAGAATTACACTTATGCTCACGTTTATCGTGACGCTGCTTACAGCAAAAGCTGTCGACGAACGTTTTGTTGGCATGTTGCCACAGAATCCTGAATCTTGCAGAAACTTAACAGTAGCTGAATATGTCGCTTATCTTACGAAAAGCGAAGTACCGGCAGACATTTTACAAAATGTTTATGTTACCACTTTCAAAGACCATATTTCCGAATATGCAGCGTTGGCAAACCAGCAGGTTAAAGCCAGAATCCAAGCAATTAAAGGTCTAACAACTAAAATGACAGATGCAGAATTAATAGATTACCTGAACACTAAAACTGGCATTCGCCCAGCGACAGGTTCAGTAAACTCGACTGCAACGGTTATTGATGAAGACCTTAAAGGAAAGGTTACCGGTCATGGAATGGCTACTGCACGTAAACCTCGTAAAACCACCGACGACAAGAAAGTGGAATACGAAATCTACGATTTAGAAACAGGTCAAACGATATCATTTTTAACATGTGTAAATACATGTGCTGATGATGTTAAGCCGATTGTAAAAGTACCAGATTCACGTAAATTTGATGAAGGTGCTAAAACCCTTGATGAATTGAAAGCTGATCAGAAAGAACAAATTGATAATCTGCAAAAGTTTACAACAAACGATGGCAGAACTACCATTATTTTTTCTCCAATCATGTATCAAAATCAAGGAGGTGCTACTGCTACAGTGACGCCACCAGCTGCAACATCTACAGAAACTATTGGAATTGATCCGTACGCAAACGTATGGGGAAAACCAGTTCCGGTAGATCATGGTGGTTACTACGAGCAACCTGAAGTGATTCAATGGAAAGAAAAAGTAAAAAAATGTTACGACTGCGATGACAGTGAAAACAAAATTTTACTTGCCGAAATTTTAAGACAACAGAAGAAAACGAAAAGAATTGCAATCGCGGACCTGGTGTTCGATATTGCGAATCTTGGAGTTGCGACCACACACTTCGGAATGTGGCTATCTGGAGTATTAAAAGGACGAAAAGGTAGTGATTCCATTGGTACGATTTTCGGTTCGGGTGGCGATGGTCCATTTGTTAATTCGGGTATTATCTCGACAGGTGGCGGTTTTGGTTCAGATGCTGGAATTGTCTATTAAACATTACTTTACTCACAATCGAATTCGATTGTGTTAAAAAAGAATAAAAGTTGCGCTCTGTATCTATATGGTACAGAGGCTCTTTTTTTTACAAATTTTTCAATAAAATCACTAAAATCGGTTATAATAGAGGAGTGATAATAGGTTTAGGGGGCATGGATGCTACTATTGACAATAGAATTGCTTTATGCTATACTGGGCTTGTTTATTAGTAATTCACGAAATATAAACATTTAATTATATGAAAAAATCATTATTCAAAATTTTCTCTACGATTGCAGGAGTTGCTGCTGTTTTCGCTGTCGCTATGACTGCGGGATCACAGATCGCCTCTGCAGGGTGGAATGACGCACCTACAGGTGAGTGTCAGACTGTTTCGGTGTTAACATCGAGCAGTACTGTTACGAACTGTTGGTCAACAGCGAACGTTTCAGCTGCTATTGGTGAGACAGTAAACGTAAAAGTTTATTTTCACAACAATACTAACGCAGTTGCTTCAGATGTACGCATAAAAACATCTGATAACCGAAATGCAGTGAATACTACACAGGTATCTGGTTCAGTTATCGTAGGTGGATCAGTTGTTGCATCAGGATCAGGGAGTATTTCGCTGCCTGCTAATGCAAAACTAACGTATGTAAAAACAGTTGTTCAATACCAGAAAACTGGCTATACAACAGAGGACCGTGGCGCAACAACTGAAATTTTCACATCAGGGGTTCAAGTTGGACCAATCCGAGGTGTAAATACTGACCCACAATGGGGTGATCAGGGTGTTGTAAAAGTGGTTTACAAAGTTGAATCAAACGGAACAGTAAATCAAGGTCAGTGTTATGATTCTAATGATAACGACGGCGACGGGCTAATCGATATGAACGACCCGGGATGTATATCATCTAATGGAACTACTGAAACAAATACAGTTACTCAAGCTTTAGCTCCAACTGCTACAACTCAAATGTATTCAAACTTGAATGATTACGATGGACGAGTTCGATTCAACGGATCATTTAATTCAAACGGATCATCAACAACAACTTGTTTTGAATATCGAATGATTGGTGGAAACATTATTCGTCGAGGTGGAACAAATCAGGGATCAACCCAGATTGGAACATTCAGTGATGATGTTATGAATCTTGCACAAGGAAGTTACGAATACCGAGCGTGTGCATTTAACATCAACGGAACAGGGTATGGTACATGGGTACCGTTTACTATTGGAAACGGAAATAATAATCAGATCAGTAATATCAGTGTTTCAACATTGCAATATTCTAACCTCGATTCTGCGAATGGATCAGTTACATTACGTGGTCAATATTACAACCTAACCAGTGGGACTGCCTATACCTATTTCCAATATCGATTAAACAGTGGTTCTACGATTTCTACGAGCCAATTAGGGTATACCAACACTGCAAATGATTTTTCACAGTCATTGAGTAACCTTTCAACAGGTGAATACAGTTACCAGGCTTGTGCAAGTAATAATGGAAACATACGATGTGGAGATTGGGTATATTTTTCAATCAACCGATATGGTAACCCCGTATATAACAACCAGCAACCAACAGTTCAAACATTAGCACCATTCCAGATCTCAGATAATTTTGTAACTATGGATGGATTCTATAATATGAATGGATGTTCTGGATATACATATTTTGAATATGGACCGACTATGTCTCTGGGGAATCGAACAAATTCAATTTCTCGATCTCAATCAGGGTCAATGGCTCAGTCTATTAATGGGTTAAATTCATCTACTACCTACTACTACCGAGCTGTTGTACAAAACTGTAACAGTACAGTGTATGGTGATGTACGATCATTCACAACATCAGCACGGTCAACAGTTGTTTATGATAATAACCCAATCATCAATACTGGAACTACAACTGTCATCCGAAACAATACAGTACGAACTAACACAGTAACTACTGCGATTGGAACCGGAGCTCGATTTATCCGATTAACAATCGATAATCACCGAGACACTGTAGCAAAAGGTGATGAATTAGCGTATGACGTAGAATGGGAAAATATTTCAAATCAAAACCTAAGAGATCTCGTACTTGAAATCTCAATTCCTGAGTCATTAGAAATTGTTAGTATTGAACGAGGTCAAATCGATCACAAAACTAACACGGTTTATATCAATATTGATGAACTCCGAGCTGGAGAGCGTGATGATACAACAATTCGAGCAAAAGTTACAGGAACATTACAGAGTAATGAGTCAGTAACAGCACGAGCAATCATCGCATTCGAAAATCCAGAAAACAAAGCTCAAGAAAATGCAATCGCATATGATTCTGATTCGTATATCGCAAGTCAGAATGTACTGGGTGCATCAATCTTTGGACTTGGATTCTTGCCGGGAACATTGGCTGGTTGGCTATTCATTATCCTCTTGATCATCCTATTAATTCTATTAATTCGATATGCAACAGGACGAATTGAAAAGCGAAATCACTATTACCACTATCCTGACGATTCTGGTAATGTACCACCAGTTCCGCCGGTAACAGGAACCAGTACTACTACAACAACTGTAGATTACACTCCATACCGACCGACTCCGAAAAACTAAAGAGATACTATTTCGTGAATTATAGTACTCTCCTCCAAAAACTACCCGATCGGGTAGTTTTTGCTTTTTCTGTTGAATTAGGTATCATACTAAATAATTCAAAAACCTTCTTTGTTTGTTCTGCGGAACGCAAGCGCTCTCACGTCCGCCCAGGGCGGACTGCGGGTTCGGTCCTCAAACTTCACAAAAAAGGTTTTTGAAAAATTATTTTTATGAAATGGAATGTCGAAAATCTGGAACAATTTACGTCTGTAATCGCAGAGTTGTTCGCTACGGTCAGGGATAAAAAATCAATTGCTGGGGCGACGATTATATGCCTCACAGGAGATTTAGGAGCAGGAAAAACAACAATGACACAAGGGATTGGGAAACTCCTCGGAGTTAATGAAATGATTACCAGTCCGACATTTGTGATTAAAAAAATATACGAAACAACAGATTCTGATTTTAAAAATCTGATTCATATGGATGCATACCGATTAGAAGGTGAACAGAATCTAAATGTATTTCGACTTGATCAAGATTTTAACAACCCAGATAATTTAGTAATAATTGAATGGCCAGAAATAATTTCAGAAATTATTCCAAGTAATGCAATACATATTTATATTGAACATGCAGGAAATGGAAGGGTAATAGAGATAAAATAAAAAAACTGCCTAGGCAGTTTTTTTATGATGATGAGCTAATACCAATATTCCAATGAGAGACAGCGCTACACCGAGGATGAGTGCCATCATAGGTATAGTGAGAAATCCAAAAATTTGAATATCTATTGTGGTACATGAGACTCCACCTTGTAGGCATTCACCAGTACTTTTTATGATGCCTTGTTGTAGAAATACATGATAGGCGGAAATAATAGATCCAATGATTGCCATCGGTGTTGAGTAATAGAAAATATCATAACCAGCTGCATTATTTCGTCCATGACGATATAGTGCTACAGCAAAGATAAACACCTGAGGATACAGGAATATTCGCTGCCACCAACAGAATAGACAAGGTGTCAGGTTATAAACCTCTGAATAGATCAATGATCCTACAATCGCAGAGAGTCCAATGAAAAATCCAAGAGCGAGTGCATTACCACGAATTACATTCATGATATGTGTCTGTGGTCCTGCAACTATTCTGAATAATACCAAAACAATAGTTAAGAATGCCAAGGCTAACATTCCTGCACCTATAATAATATTAAATGTGTCGAGTGACATAAAATTAATTTGCAGGAACTGCACAGTTTGTTTTAGCTGCTAAATCTGCGAATGTTTGTTCACCAGAAACTCGTGTTTTGTCTGCGAATTCCCATGTTGGGTAACCCTCGATTTTTGCGTCGATACATACCTGTGTTTGGGTTTGGTCTTGATTTGAACACTCAACATAAGGTAATTTCTTTGCAGATTTTCCAAACAACGCTTTTTGTGCCTGGCAGTGAGGACACCAGAATGCTCCGTAGAATTTTGCTCCAGAATCCGTAATACACTGTGCGAGCTCATCATATTTTCCAGGTGTTTTCGCGCTTGCTACGAATAATGCTCCAATAACTACTAATAATCCAATAACGATTCCAATAAAGATTTTTGTTTCTTTTGACATATAGATTCAGTATAACAGATTTCTATAAAAAAACCTCTTTTAAAAGAGGTTTTTTTATTTTACTATTCTTTTATTAATTCCCCTAAATATGTCCAATAGGCATCATTTCCAGAGATTTTTGCAACACATTCAGCTGCAATTGCTTTTTTATAAGCATTTGGATGTAATTGTGGAATTGGTGAGTTTCGGTATACCCATGCAATTTTACCTTCATCTACGAGTGCTTGTAATGTCGGATGTAATCGTTTACAGAATGGGCAGTCGATATCTGAGTATTCTACAATAGTAACAGCTGCATTTCGATCTCCCAAGATATGATCAGCATCAGTAATTACCTGATCTACGAAATTAGCAGGTTTTGGCTGACCAGCAGGTGCTGCTTCATCAGCGATAGCTTTCTCAATGACTTCTTTTGGTTGTGCACCAGAGAGAGGGAATTGGATAGTTTTTCCATTTCGGCTACTGATGATAACCATGTGCGGAGTTCCTTGTAATCCTGCAGAAATACCGAGCTGTGTGTCACTGTCGACTTTCGTTTTTGTTTCTTCGTTTGCGATACATGCAGTTAATGCTTTTTCTTTTACATTAATTTTTTTAAGTAATGACGAGTCAGTGAGAACTTTATTGATGTCTTGTTCTGTAGTTGCTGCGCCAGAATTTTGCTCAATCTTAGGAGATTTATTTGAAATTATTTTTCCTGCTAAAATAGCAATAGCAATAAAGAGTCCTGCAACAGCGATTGCCAGTGGTGTTGCATATTTGTCTGCAAAATGTTTTTCAGTCATATAATATAGATAAGTTAAATAATTAATAATTTACTCTCGATTACCGAGAAGATAACCGTACGGTTTCAACTCTGGTATTGTATCACAAATAATTTTAATGAGCCCGAGGATTGGTAGAGCCAGAACCATACCGACAACACCCCAAATCATTCCCCAAACGACAATAGAAATAATAGCTGCTAATGGATTAATATCGATCTGACCTCCAGCAATAGTTGGCGTCAGGAAGTTATTATCTACGAACTGGACTACGAGGAACATGATAATTGCGAACAATGCCGTTGCAGGTCCTGCGACCAATAGTGCAAATAACGTGACTGCACCGAATCCGATTACGGTTCCTACATACGGAATCACATTGAGCAACGATACGATAATTCCCCAAAAGAGTGGGCTGGGTATTCCAATAATCCAAAATCCAAGCGTATTTAATCCTGTCATTATAACAATAACCAATAACATTCCACCAATATAGCGCGGTAAAATATGAAATGACTTGTGAACAATGGTATGAATTGCCTCTTGATGATGAGTATTAGCAATCATAGTGGTGAATTTTTTGACACGATCGCGATACAGTAATAATAGGAACGTCATTACAAATGTCAGACCAATCATTCCTAACAGTGTTGTTGTAGCACTGACCACAGTTTTAGCAATAGTTGTACCAATACTGGATAGGTTGAAGTTCTCTGAGTAGTTAGTTATATCTGCATCAGTGAGAGAGAATTTATCCATCAGTAATAATTTCGTACTACTGATGTTTTGGTTGATATCGGTAAAATATGCTGGAGCTTTTCCTGCGAAATCACTGATCGCAAACCCAACAATATAACCAATTGCTCCGAGCGCAATGAGTCCGAGGATGAATGCCAATAGGACACTGAGAATTTTCGGAATCTTTTTTCGACGGAACCATTCTACAAGGGGTGATAATCCGAGCGCGAGAAATATTGAGAGTGTCAGTGGAATAATGATTTGTTTTGCATAAATCAAGGCTACAATTCCAAGGATAAACACGATACTAACCATAAACGTTCTGGATAAAAAACTTTCTTTCATAATGGTTAGTATACCAAATTAGGGTAGTAAAGGTCACTTGACACAGTATATTTCATATGCTATCATATGAAAGAATAATAAAATAATTAAATAAACCACATTAAAAATTTAACGATGAAAAAGAAAATTTCAACACTTGTTATTGGTTTCTTGTTCGTGACATCTACGTTTGCGATTACAGGAACTGCTTTACCGTTTGGTCAAGACGACATCGGATTCGATTCGGCTGTTGCAACTATCAATGTGACGTCAATTGTGCCATTTACAAACACAAATTACCAAGCATTCATAATGGCAAAAGAAATGAATGACTCGGTAATTATTTTTGGAAACTCAATTGTAACAGCTGGTACGGGACGCAAAACAGCATCGATCTATGGATTGATGTATGAAACAACGTATCAATACTGGTGGATATTCAAACAAGGGAATATGTATGACACAGTTTATTGTGGAACATTCACAACACTTGCGAAACCAAGCTTTCCAACAATCTCTGTTGTAGAACAGCCAGGGATTCCTACTTCACTATTAATTATCACTGTAACAGGCGCTGATCGCTACCGTCCGATGGTTACTGCATTCTATGCAAATCATTATGATAGTACCAGTAACACTATTACAGGTACAGGTACGTTTACAGAAACGATTCGTCTAACGACACCGAACGCGAATACAGTAATAAATTATTGTTTGTACTTTGAAGTTTCAGCTGGTGTACCTGTTGCAGATGATACTATTGTGAAATGCGACAGTCTGCGTACACCTACAATTACCCAAGGGCAAGTGTCATATGTTCCTATTAATCCAGCTACTGATTCTGCACGGGCAACAGTAATGGTAATCTTAGGGACGTATTCAGCGAACTTGAAATGGTATTTAAAAGATTCATCCGGAACTGTTATTACTACGGTACCGAATCAGCAGATTACAATTTCTGCATTTTACTCACATACATTTTTAGGATTAATGCCTAATAAATTGTATACGTTTTATGCAGTACTGACTGATGTTGTTGGATCTGACACTGTTTGGCAAACATTCAGAACATTGCCACGAGCTTTGGTACCAGCACCAGTAATCGTAATTTCACCAAGTATTACATCAAATTGTGGCAAATTAACACTGTCGCAGGTTACGTTTTCTGGTGATACGACAAAGGCTCGTGTAGTAATTAGTTACACTGGAAACTTTAATGATGCAATAACTGCAAGTATTTTGGATCCTGTAATTGGTAACAATAAAATTGTTTACAACATCGACATTTTAAATCTACCGGCGAATACTCGTGTTTATATTAAAATTATAGGTACGACCAGTGACAGTCTGGTAGGTGAATCGAACATTGTTTCAGGTTTAACACCACCAATCATCATGGG
>CAZKPY010000021.1:0-8824 GCA_964554815.1 uncultured Candidatus Saccharibacteria bacterium
ACTATACTTTGAATTTTTTGCGAATAGTTAGTTCAAATTTCTCCATTTCTGTTCCATGTTTATGACCCAGCAAGTGTGCGCATCCGTGAATAAACAAAAATGCAACATAATTTTCATAATCACGATCGAAATTTTTACACTCAGTTTTTGCTTGATCAAGTGAAATGAAAATCTCACCAACATTTTCATCGATTGGGAAGCTCAGAATGTTTACTGGTCCTGGTTTGTTTTTCCAATCCTCATGCAGTTGTGTTGCAGTTTTTTTATTCGGAAAAACGAGCGATAATTCGTATTTTTTTCCTAAAATCGCGTTTTTTATCGCAACCCAAGAAACCGCAGGAACTTTCGTGCGGGTTTCGCTGGTGATTGTTAGGTTGTTTGAGAGGGTTATTTGATTCATATATTTTATTCAAGGATATATTTCCAACCAGGTTTCCATGATTTTGTTTTTCTCCAATCCTGTTCAAACGCTTTATTCCAAGTCATGTTTTTCAATAAAACATCCAATGCAAGCTGTGGAGCTTTATGTGCAACTATAGCAATAGATTTTCCATCATAGTTTGTTTTCAAGAAATTTAAAAAATCTTTAATTCGCGCTTCTACATCTTTATAACTTTCTCCGTTTGGAAATTTTGTTTCAATATTTTCTTCTTGCATAGGTTCAACAATATTCGAAGATACTCCATTGAAGTCTCCGTAATTACATTCACGCAATCTTGGATCAGTAATTATAGCGTATTTGCCTCCCCACGTAATTTTTGCAGAATTCAGAGCTCGCCCTAGGTCAGAAGTAAAAACTACATCGAAATGCATATCTTCTGTTTTAGATTCAAGTTCAACTGATTGTTTAATGCCAAGTTCTGAAAGTTCCACATCTGACCAGCCTGATGAGATATCGTTTTCATTATCATTAGTTGTTCCATGAACAAAATAGGTGATAGTTATAGACATAGGCTGATTATAGCAGAAAAAAGGTAATAAAAAAGCCTCGCATTGCGAAGCCGATAACTCGAGAAAGTATTCACTATTATTTCGAAAGTAAACCAACTACTGTATTTTGTTCTTTAATTTCAGTTGTAAGGTTTGCTAATAGTGTCTCAACACTTGTATCACTAAGATGATAAATGCGGTCAAAAACTTTTTCAGGAAATTGGAAAAAAAGATACATTGAACTTTTTCCAGAAATGTAGTTTGTTAATACTTGACCATTATTAAGAATTTCAAAAAACATTTCTCCAACATTATTACCAGCAGTAACTTTAATTACAAAAGTGTACAATCTATTTCCAACAGCTTCTCGTTTTTCAAAATCGAATGTAAAATAACTCTTTGCATTTTTTCGTTTTAAAAATTCAATAATTACCTTATTTGAATCTATATGATTCGTCCAATCTATTTTTCGCATCGTTAATAACTCTGCTAATTCTCTAATCTTTTTTTCCAATCGAGAAGCTTGTTTGTTTATTGATTCTTTCGCCATGATTTTTGTTTTATAAAATTGAATGATTTGATTTTTTTCATATTATCATAAATATATACTTTGTCAAATCAAAGAATTCAAAAATAAAAACAGGATTATCGTCCTGCCATTACTTCGCCTGCTTTTTCTTTTCGTTTATATTCTGCAGTTCGTTCGTTTCGAACTAATGCTGATCGTTTTGTTCGGAGTGTTGATGATGCTCGCTGGAAATATCGGTTTCCACGAACTTCTTGCAAGAATCCTGCAGAACGAACTTTTTTAACGAAACGTCGGAAAACACCGTTTGCATTTTCGTTGTTATTTTTTTGCACATCAATGTTTATTGCCATATATGCGCATATCTTAGCATATCTCGTAAAAATTGCAAGTACTCTACAGTGGCCAAATTCCTGAAATTTCAACATGTGTATGAGATTTCATGGATTGTAGAAAACCACGCAGTTGCAAGATTTCTGGACCATTTTCTGACCACTGTTTCTGTGGAATATGGATTTTTGTAATGATTTGGTAGGTTTGGCTGGTTTCGAAAAATTGAGACTGAACGGTATGTTCGAATTCCTGCAGAGGCCGTTTCAAGAAATCCTTTGCACGTACATGGTCGCGTCGTGTGATATCAGAAATTTCTATAACAATATAGGTATAATTTGGTGGATAGTGATAGGTCTGACGTAGATTTTCATCGATTGAAACCAGTGTTTTAATATCTTGTTTTTTATACAACTGCAGAAATTCCTCTGTTTTGTCACGAGTTTGAATTACGAAATGCTCTGTAGTTTTCTCGAGAATGTTTTGGAATAACCACAATGTGTGAGAGATCGTTTTGTAATCAGGAATACTCATACATTGTTCATATGATGCGATGATACTGATTGGAACATCGTGTAAATAGGGAATAATTTTTTGTGTTCCAATTAAAATTCCACCAGTTTCATTCCATGTTGCGATGAGTTTTTTTGATTTTGATTCAGTTTTGGTTAAATCTTGTGAACTCTTGTACAATGTTGCCTCTGGAAATAATCTCTGTAATTCGTTCTGCACTGATTCAATGGTCACACCGAGCGGAATTAAATTCCAACCCAGACAGTGCGGACATCGATTCATCGGTTGGACCTCTGTATCACATCTATTACAAATAAACATTCGATCAGTATCCGATAATGGATTTTTCTTGATCAAGTTCATAACACCTGAACAGTTCGGACAGGTAACTGTGTAATTACAATCACGACAAACTGTCGCTGTCGCGATACTCTTTCTACCAGCAAAAATAAAAATTGGAACATTTGCTGCGAGTTTCTCTCGGATCAGAGCAATCACGCTGGCTGCAAAAATACCTGATTCATATAACGGTTCGTTGAACGCTTCCTTTTGGATTATCGCAATTCGTGCAGTGTCTGGTTTTTTCGTTTCGCGATCTAAATAAGCTTTTCGCTGATCGATGAAATACGAAAATTCTGGCGAATGAATTGCATCACCGAAATATTGCTGGTAGCCGAAAATTTTTGCGAGTTTTATAATAATAAAACGATAATCATAATACTGATTAAAATCTTGGATATAATACGGAGAATGAAATGATTCGATTACACAACAGGAAATATTTTTCATAGGTACTACAAAAAACTGCGGTGTCACACAAATAATAGTCGGTTCGGAATTAGTTTCGCACTCTATATAAAATTTTTCTCTGATTTCTGGTTTTACTGCGCCGGTTAATTCAATAATTCGAACTGGATTTTCTTTTGAATTGAATGACTCTTTAAACTTCTTGGTCAATTTTGTAACCTCAGCAAGAGTTGGGGCAACAAAAATAATACTGTGATTTTTTAGAAGAGTTTCGCGTGCAATCATCACATAATGATCCAGTCGTTGTTGTTCTGATAATTCGATAATGCGATTATCAATTTTTCTCTCCTGTATTGGAATCCATTGGGTAAAATATTCGAATAGCGAATCCGGAAAAAAATTAGTAATTAATGTTCCTATGGGAATTAATGTGTCATCTGAAATGGCACGTAGCGCACGGAGTAATTGAAAAGGGAATCCGTTTTGAGAAACGATGTTTCCAACAGGTTTTAAACTGAATGAACTACTGCGCAAGTTGGATTTCATATCACGCGCATCAGATGAATGAATAACAATGCCCTGAATTGTTTTAGATCGAAACGGAATTTCAACCAACGAACCTAATGGAATTTCGCGCATTGAAAAATACGATAATGAATCGCGTGGAATGCCTCGTTGTAATGGGATAATTTCCAGAATAAACATTAGGGTGACTATAACATGACTTTAGGACTTTCTGAAATCGGAGCTCATAATAACTTGATTTATTAGAATTTTGTGGTATGGTAACGAAAAAGCTTATAAAATGAATAACAAGAAAAATTCACTAGAGTTCAAAATCAACCTTGCAGCACAGCAAGCAATTGCAAAACAAATTTTCCCTGGATGTGCGATTTCAATTTTTTCCAATGTACACAAAAATCTGAACTTTGAAGTTTACGCTGGTAGAAATACCTACGAAGCAAAATCTCGTAAAATTGATACGGAGAGCGTTTTTGATCTCGCGTCGTTAACAAAAAACATTCTTCATTTATTAGTTCATGTGTTGTATCAACGTAAAAAAATCAAATACGATGAAAAAGTTGCCGGATTATTAGGATTAAAAGGAAAATGGACAAGTCTTATTGAGATTAAGCACTTGATTACGTTTTCAATTGATTTTGATATCAAACAAAAATTTGAATCGTTATATGACCCTGAAAATCGTTATACAGCGAGCAGAGAAATCATGTCACTAATAAAAAATGCAGATTTGCGTTTTTTACCAGGAACCGATCATGTCTACAGAGATATGACCAGTGTTTTATTAGGTATGTATTTAGAGGTAAAACTTAAAGTATCATTAGAAGAGCTTTTTGATGAATACTTGCGTGATCCTTTAAGTTTAACAAGTCTTTGTTTTAAACCCAGAGAATCATTATCCGAACGTTACATAGTCCCAACCGAAGACAGAAATAAGATTATGGAACTTTTGCCGGGTAATGTTTGTGACGAAACTGCTGGAATGTTTTTACCTCGAAATGTTGGTTGCGCTGGGTTGTTCAGTCGATTAGATGATGTGACAAGGTTGTTCGACACTGTTTTACGGTCATATGACTCCAGAGATGAGCACAGGTTTTTTACAAAGGAAACATGCAGGTTGATTAATGAAGATCAACTGAATTTATCTGAACATGTGTATTCATATGGTTTCGATAAATTCGGCGTCATTTCACCTGACTATACAAAGTGTAATTATTTTAATTATCACACAATGTTAGGAACAGGATTCAGTGGAACGTCAGTTATGATTGAACCAATTAAATCAAAGATTGGAATAATCATTTTGTCTAATTGTTTATATCCGAGGAGACCAGATACTAATCATGACATTCGTTCGTTTAGAAAGACAATTGCAAACCTTGTGGTGGACCAATTACATGAAGTTTCTATCTAATTTTTCAGAGTACCGTATAGTCCTATTATCAGTTGATAATAGGACTTTTTTTGTTATACTGCGACTATGAACACTGATTATCTATCATCTACAGCACGTGCATATTTTAAAAACAAGATTGAAAACCTACCAAACGCGCAATTGCGTATTTTTGACCGTAATACTGAATTTAACAAGGAAAATGTCAAAACAGTACATATTACTGGTGTTTGTGGGACCGCAACAGTATCACTTGCGAAATTGTTTTTAGATCAAGGAATCTCTGTAACAGGATCTGATCAGGCGTGCTATCCACCGATGAGCAACGTGCTCGATGCGATGAATATATCAGTCGCACCGTTCGATATCAAAAACGTTCAAAATGCGGATCTGGTGATTACTGCGAATGCAAGTTCGCCGACAAATGTAGAAGCCGCATATTGTCGTGAAAATAATATCGCACACATATCAATGTCCGAAGCAATTCGTGAATTTGCGATACGTGATAAAAAATCAATCGTTATTACAGGGACTCATGGTAAAACAACAACTACGGGAATTTGTATTCATATGTTGGAACAATTGGGACTGCGCCCATCGTTTTTAGTTGGTGGTGTTCAACAATCCAGCGGAGAGAGCGCATTGTATTCTGCAGACAGTAATTATTTTGCAATAGAAGGTGACGAATATGATACTGCCTATTTCGATAAATCTCCTAAATTTTTACACTACAAACCATTCTATACAATCATAACCTCGCTCGAATTAGATCATATTGATATTTATGCAGATTTCGAGGATTATTTAAACTCATTCCGATTTTTAATCGAAGCAACAGATAATAACGGAGTAATTGTAATGTGTATTGATGATGCAGGTGTTAGAAAATTATATGATGAACATAAAAATGATCCACGTATTATAACGTATGGAATATCTGACGATGCGATGATTCGAGTCTCTAATATTAAAACAGATAGTAACGGTGAGATTGGTGATATTTATATTAATAACGAACAAGTTTCTACACTCGCATTTCCGATGTTCGGTGAATATAACTTACTCAATGCTGTTGCTGTGTATGCTGTTGGCCGTGCAATCGGTGTCGAATCTGAAAAAATCACAAAAGCACTCAGTAATTTTCATGGAATGAAACGCCGCCAAGAGGTGTTCGGAATAAAAAATGGAATTACGGTGATTGATGATTTTGCACACCATCCAACCGCAGTTGATAAAACATTACGTGGTATTAAACAACGATATCCGGACAATCGAATTATTGCATTGTTCGAACCACGATCTAACAGTAGCCGTTCGAAAATTTTCGAAACAGAATATCCAGAGAGTTTCTCGGCAGCAGATATGGTCGTATTTTCAACTCCAAAAGAAAAAGAGGGTTATAACCCTGCAGAGTTTATGGATATTGAATCTGTGATATCGAGGTTGCATAATCTCGACAAGGAATCATATGCAGTTAATCATGCAGATCAGGCTGTAGAATTATTGAAACCAATAGTGCAATCAGGTGATGTCGTTGTCGTTATGAGTAATGGATCGTTTGACGGTGTCCATCAAAAGTTATTAAATAATTTTTAATTATGAATCAAGTAAAAACAGTAATTATAAAAGGAGGTTTTCCATTATCAGGTGATGTTGTATTGCCCAGTAATAAAAACGAGGTACTGCCAGTATTATGCGGCAGTATTTTAGTGCGTGGCGTTGTTACGATTCAGGATGTACCACGGAGTCCTGATGTATTGAAAATTCTAGAAGCGCTCGAGAAACTTGGAGCGAAAATCCAATGGAATGATGGATCAGTAATTATTGATACTACCGATGTGAATGGTTATGTTGTTGATCGATGTGTTGCTGATATTCAGTCTGCAATTTTATTCGCTGGGCCACTACTTGCACGATTCGGACATGCAGTTATCCCGAAAGCTATCGGCTGTGAACTTGGTTTTCGTGGACCGCAGGCTCATATTGATTTTCTTGCACAGGCGGGAGTTACCTGTGTAGAATCTGACGACTCACTGACGTTTACAGAATCGAAATTGAAAATTACAGGACAGACGGAATTAAAATCTGAATATGATATTACATTAAACAAGGCAAGTGTAACGCCGACAGAAAATTTACTAATGTATTTATCTGGGCGACCGAATGAGGTATGGAATATTCATGGTATTGCCGAGGAACCGCACGTCGAAGGATTGATCAGATTTTTAAATTTATTGAGTGATTCAATAGTTATTTCTGGTCGTGGAAACTACAGAACGATTCATGGATCAGATTCATTTAAAAAAACTATTAATCATACGCCAGCATTGGATCATATCGAGGCAGCTGGGTGGATTGTAGCATCGGCAGTGACGCGAGGTTCGATTACCTTGAAAAATATTTTCAACAGTATTGATAATTCATCAATCTTGAAAATGGTTTCGTTTTATAAATCATTCGGCATTCATCCTGTTCAACATGGAAATGATCTATTAGTCGATTGTACTGAATACGTTTTTACACCTGATCAAGGTGTTGAGAAATACGATGCGAATTCTTGGAAATATTATCCGGGACCATGGGGGCAATTTCCCGCGGATGGATTACCGACATTCGTAGCACTGACGTTGCAGAATAAAATTCCAGATACTGGTGTACATGTGATTAATGCAATGTACGAGGTAGCGTTGAAATTCAGTGATTGCTTTATCGATATAGGAATTAATCTCGGACATAATGGGACACTTGAAATTTTCGTACCAGCGATGGTGAACGGTTTGGATTCGAAATCGAAAGTTGTCGCACCGAACGTTATCGAGGGAGTTCGTGCAATAGTACTGGCCGCTCTGGGTGCGAATCAGGGCAGCGAAATTACTATTTCGAATGTAAATCCACTGGAACGTCGTAGTCCGGAAATCTGGCAGACATTAAAAAATCTGGGAGCTCACATTGAAATCGTGTAATAAAAATCCTCTCATTTTATAGAGAGGTTTTTTCTAAATAGTTATTTAGAATTTAAAATTTGTTTTTCCACATACTGCTTGGTTGTGGTTTGTCTGATCGTTGGTTGTATTTTGCAGAAGGTTTACTTTTATAAGAAGTTACTACTTCACCATCGATAGGAAAATAAATCATCTGACCAATTGGCATGCCTGCATAAACACGAACAGGGTGTTTGCATGAAATTTCTAATGTCCAATGATTGCAAAATCCAACATCACCTTTTCCGGCTGTTGCATGGATATCAATACCGAGCCTGCCAGTACTTGATTTACCTTCGAGGAAGGGCACGTGCGCAAGTGTTTCGGTGTATTCGAGCGTGACACCTAAATACAAAATACTTGGAGATAATAGGATGCCCGTTTCAGGTATTTCAAATCTCGTAAATGCATTTTCTTTTTTAGCATCCAACTGAATCGGAAGATTACTAGCTACTAAACGCTCCAAATTGTGTGCTTGTATATCTTTCGATAATAATTCACGCATGACTCCTCTAGGAATATTCTCATGATAAATGAGCATATGTTTTCCTAAATGAATATCAATTGAATTTGTTCCGACACATGCTGGATCATAAGGTTCAATCTTAATTGTTCCTTTTTTGATTTCATCGAAAATCTGTCTATCTGTTAAAATTGCCATTTTTTTTATTTTTAAAAAAGTGAATGAATTTGTTTATTTTCCATAATCTACAGAAATATTTCATACTTGTCAATCATTCGCCAAGTCCAATCTTTTATGATAGATTTCACGGTATCTATGAGTATTTTTTCTCCAAAACTCGGCATTGATTTAGGTACTGCAAATACGCTTGTCTATATTCCTGGAAAAGGAATCGTTTTAAACGAACCATCAGTAGTAGC
>CAZKPY010000022.1:0-8694 GCA_964554815.1 uncultured Candidatus Saccharibacteria bacterium
AACACCCACAAAATGGCCGAGGCTAACAAAGCTTTTGCACACTTTGCTTGGTAATATCCTACACAAAACAAAAGACTGCTTCAGCAGTTTTTTGTTACTTATAAATATGATATAGTTCGGGTATGAAAATGAAAAGTTTTATCTTACCGATTGTTATACTAGTTGCTGTAATATTGTTTATTCTTATTAAAATAGGAGTTTTTAATAGTAATGGAACTTCAAATAAAGAAACTCCTGTCGTCAAACAAGAGAGTTCTTTTGATTTTTCAAAATATCCAAATACTCAAAGTTTTAAACAAGTTCTTGTAGACAGATTCAATTTTAAAGATATGGAGGATCATCCCCATGGTGATCTTTATGAAAAAAGTGCATGGACTAATTTAGATTTAGCAAATCAATTTCCCGTAATTCCTGATGTGTTAGTTGTACAACCAGAAGCAAAAATAAATAGTGCTACGAGGATTTTCTTAAAAGATGGTATTTCCATGGAAGGTGAATCAGATGGAAATGTTGAATTGGTTAAAATTGATCCTAAGACATTAGAACCTGTTTTTGTTGCGACGTATGGTTCTTGGAAAACATTTACAGCTCGTTTTCAAAACGTTAGCGAAGGTGGTACTTTTGAGTCATTATCCAAAACTTTAAAGGGATATTCTTTGTTGCAGAATGTGTATTTAGGTTCAGATAATTTCTACTACGATCCTAATTACTATTACATGTTTATATACAATATGGTAATACCGAATCAAGCAGGAACTCCAACAAACTATATGTATACGAGTAACTTGTTCAAAATTTTACCAGAGCAGAAATAAAGTCCAAATCCGGGCTTTTTTTCTTGCAAAATCTCCGTTTTTGGTGTACTGTATCAGTCTTATAAAGGAATTTTTATCATAACCAACCCTTTAGAAATAACGTTATTATTTATGCAACGCGACTATCCATTGGAAAAAGTAAGAAACTTCGGAGTTATTGCCCATATTGATGCGGGAAAAACTACGACATCAGAACGAATTTTGTTCTATACAGGTGTATCTCATAAAATCGGAGAGGTTCACGACGGTGCTGCGACTATGGACTGGATGGTTCAGGAGCAGGAGCGAGGAATTACTATTACGTCTGCCGCTACGACGTGTTTTTGGACACCTACCTATGTAGCTGATAAAAAAGATACTGCAAAGAAATTCCGATTCAACGTAATCGATACACCAGGTCACATCGACTTTACTATTGAGGTACGACGATCTTTGCGAGTACTCGATGGTGCTGTTGTAGTTTTCGATGGAGTTGCCGGAGTAGAACCGCAATCTGAAACTAACTGGCGTTATGCTGATGAAGGAAACGTTCCACGTATTTGTTTCATTAACAAATTGGACCGAACAGGGGCATCATTCGAGCGATCATTCGCATCGATTCTTGATCGTTTAACTAAAAACGCTGTTCGATTCCAAATTCCAATTGGAGAAGAAGAAAACATGGAGGGAATCGTAGATATCCTACGCATGAAAGCATATTATTTCGAGGGAAACATGGGGTCAGATGTTATTGAAAAAGAAATTCCTGAAAACCTAAAAGCTGATGCAGAAAAATATCATGCAATTTTGGTAGAAAAAATTGTTGAACATGATGAGGAGATGATGATGGAATTCCTCGACGGAAAAACTGATTTCGATATCGACGCATTGAAAAAGGTTGCACGAGTAGCGGTAATTGCTAATAAAATTGTTCCTGTATTTGCTGGAACTGCACTAAAAAACAAAGGAGTTCAATTGGTACTCGACGGTGTAGTAGATTACCTGCCAGCGCCGACTGATATTCCATCTCCAAAAGGAATTCATCCTGATACAGGTGCGGCACTGGAACGAAAAGCTTCTGATGCTGAACCATTTGCAGCACTCGCTTTCAAGGTTGCAACAGATCCATTCGTAGGTCAGTTGATTTTCTTCCGTGTATATTCTGGAACATTGGAATCTGGTTCATACGTATTAAACACACGAACAGGGCAGAAAGAGCGCATCGGACGAATCTTGCGTATGCATGCGAACGAACGAGAAGAAGTGAAAAAAGTATTCGCAGGTGATATTGCAGCTGCGGTAGGATTAAAAGATACAAAAACATCTGACACATTATGTGATCCTGCGCACCCAATCATCTTGGAAGAAATCAAGATTCCAGAACCGGTAATCTCGCTCAAGATCGAACCGAAAACAAAAGCTGATCAGGAGAAAATGGGTATGGCTCTCTCTCGACTTACTCAAGAGGATCCAACATTCCGCGTTACGACTGACTCTGAAACAGGAGACACCATTATCTGGGGAATGGGAGAATTACACCTCGATATTATTGTGGACCGTATGCGCCGAGAATTCAACGTCGAGGCAAACACAGGACGACCACAGGTAGCATACAAAGAAACTATTACTGCAGAAACAGAAGTTGAAAACAAATATGTTAAACAGTCTGGAGGTAAAGGTCAGTATGGTCACGTTAAAATCCGTGTTAAACCATTGGATTACAGCGTAGCAGTAGAAGACTTACCAAAGAACACAAAACGTTCAGATGGATTAGAATTCATCAACAACATCAAAGGAGGTGTGATTCCACAGGAATTCATCCCAGCGGTTGAAAAAGGAGCAAAAGAAGCAATGTCACGTGGAGTATTGGCTGGTTATCCAATCGTAGATCTCTCAGTAGAACTCTTTGACGGAACTTACCACGATGTAGACTCAAGTGAAATTGCCTTCAAAATTGCAGCATCACAGGCAGTTCAAGAGGCGGTGCAGAAAGCTCGCCCAGTAATCTTGGAACCTATGATGAACGTAGAAATTGTTATTCCAGAAAAATTCCTCGGGGATATTACTGGAAACGTTTCATCTAAACGTGGACAAATCGAATCAGTAGATGATCGTGGAATGGCGAAAGTTGTTCGTGCGATTATCCCACTATCTGAAATGTTCGGATACATGTCGATTTTGCGATCAATGACCGAAGGTCGTGGATAATTCAACATGGAGCCTGCACGGTATGATATCGTTCCACAGAACGTAGCTGATGAAGTTATCAAATCACGAAAATAATTTTATCCACAAAAAACATCCCTCAGAGGATGTTTTTTGATGGGCATTTTATATAAAATTTGTTATACTATTTTCAGTATGAAATTTCTCAAATCCGTCTCGGTAACAGCAGTAATATTGGCGAGTGTTTTTGTCGGTAATCATGTTTTTGCTGCGGGCAACATTGATCCGGTTCTTAAATATTCACAATTCATGAATATTGATTTAGATAATAATGGAACGAATGATTTTATTAATTGGAGTCCGACTAACGGTGGTGCGACGGTTGCAGATGCGACACTCTCTGGAAATATCTGGGGCGAAACAACTGGTTGGATTAATTTAAATCCGACTAATGGTGGTGTTACTAATACCTGTTCAGGGATCCTTGGTGGAACTGCATGGGGTCAAAACACAGGATGGATTAACTTTGCTCCGACGAATGCTATTGGTGCAAATCAACCGAAAATTAATACCACAACAGGTGCTATTACAGGAACTGTGTGGTCACAGAATTATGGATGGATTCAATTATCATCACCTGATGGAACTAATGCAGGGCTGGTTACTTCATGGCATGGATGTACAAGTGGTGGAGGTGGTAGTGATGTTTGTCCAAACCTCGCAGGCACACAAACATCAGTGCCGAGTGGGTACGTGCTAGAAAATGGTCAATGTGTTACCCAAGGTGGTGGAGGTGGGACTCGTGATTTGTGTTTAAATATTCCTGGTGTTCAACCAGTAGTTCCAGCGGGATATTATAAAATTCCAGCAGAACCAGATGCGCCTGGAAATTGTTTATTACCAGGAGGTAAAAACGATGTATGTCCGAACATTGCTGGGATTCAAACCACAGTTCCGATTGGAATGGTCTTGCATAATGGACAATGTATTGGAACAGTAACAGATGGTGACTTGTGTGTAAACTTGGTAGGAAATCAAACTACAGTTCCTGTTGGATATATTCGTGACGCTGCAGGATATTGTTATCAAACAGATGTTATAGATGTCTGTAAAAACATCGTAGGTATTCAAACTACAGTTCCTGTTGGATATCATCAAACTGATGGTTTATTATGTTATCAAATAACCAGTAATATTGATGTATGTCCGAACCTCACAGGAATACAGATTATAGTTCCTGTTGGGTATACGTTGGTAAATAAAATGTGTATCTTAGGCTCGAACATTACCGATGTTTGTCCAAACCTCGCAGGTACACAAACATCAGTGCCGAGTGGATATCAGGTTGATATAAATGGATACTGTGTTTTACCATCGGATGGTCCGTATGATGAATGTCCGAACTTGCCAGGGAATCAGCCTGTAGGGACCATTTGTACACCAATTCCTATTGATACACCGCCTGTATATATATGTTCAGATGGAATAGATAATGATCAAGATGGAATTGTTGATTATCCGAACGATCCAGGATGTATTGGTCCGACTGATAATAATGAAGAGGATTCAGATATACCACCAGGATCAACAATAAAATCTACATCCAGTGGTGGTCATATAGCCTTTGCGACACTGCTCGCATTGGTTGGATTATTAGGAACAATACCAGGATTAATTCCACGAATTGGAAATCTCCTCCTTGCTATTCCATTCTTCCGACGTAATCGTCCATATGGAATTGTGTTTGATTCTGAAACCAAGGAACCTTTGGATCCAGTTCATGTTACTGTTTACGATATTGATACTAATAAAGTCGTTGATACAAAAATTACTGATATTAATGGACGATATGGATTCCTCTTGCCAAAAGGTAATTACCGTATGGAGGCAGGAAAAACACATTATCAATTCCCATCACAGAAACTATTACATCAGAATTCTGATGGAGTATACGATCATTTGTATTTCGGAGAGGTATTCTCTGTTACCGATGACAGTCGCAGTGCGGTAATTGTATTAAATATTCCGATGGATAAATTAGCAGATGACTGGAATCAGGCAGAGAAAAAACGAATGGGAATATTGCGAATCTTTACCCATAATACAAAATTATGGTCTCGAATTTCTCTTGCGATATTTATTATTGGATTTATATTCTCGGTTTATGTACTAACTATCAGCGTTAATGCTTGGAATATTATTGTGTTTGCGTTGTATGTTATATTTGCGATTATGCAATTAACAGGCAACGGTCCGGTTCATTCTGGGATGGTTACTGATGCATCAGGCAAGGGAATACCATTTGCAGTTGTTCGTGTGTGGAGCGCTCATTTGGGAACTCAAATCGCACAACGTATCACCGATATTCATGGTCAGTATTATCTATTAATTACAAAAGGCGATTACTATATAACGATTGATGTGAAAAATGCAGCAGGTGAATATGATCGAGTTCTAACATCTGAAACGATAAAGGTTAAACGAGGAATCATTAATAAAAACTTTACGATTTAATAATATAAAAACACCTCACGGTGTTTTTATATTAGCTCTTTTATCTCATCGACAATCATAGACGATTCGCCGTTTCTGTCAGATAATTTTCCTTTGATTAATACTAATTTTTCTTCTTGGCAGAGATTACGCACTAATAAAAATGTTTTCGGAAATACAACACATTCGAGCGATCCAGATAGATCTGCAACTCGCAGAAAAGCCATTTTCTCATTTGATTTCTTTGTATAGATTTCCTTTGCTTCCTCGATAATTCCTGCAATTACTGTTGTGGTTCCTTGCATATTTTTCTTTGTATTTTCGATATTCGAACCCGTTTTTTCTAATCGTTCTTTATATGCGTCCAGTGGATGACCTGATACATACAGACCTAATAACTCTTTTTCCCATGCCAGAGCCTCTTTTACTGATATGGCAGGCGCATCACGCATAATCAGTCGAGCAGTCGGTGCATCATCGAAACCTTCGAATAATGATACGGAGCCTTTGTTATGATCATCTGCTAATGCGCGGTTAAACGTCAACATTTCCTCGAGATTAGCTAACAAATATCCTCGTTCGCCGAATTGATCCATCGCTCCACACATGATCAGTGCTTCCATTGATTTTTTATTGATGTTTTTATGTAATACTCGCTTTAGGAAATCTTCTATAGTTTTAAATGGTCCGTTTTCTTTTCGTTCTGAGATGATTGCTTTACCGATTTCAGTACCAAAGTTTTTTACATTGTTTAATCCGAATCGGATTTTTTTTGTAATCTCTCCATCTTCCACTACTACGGTAAAATCTGAAAACGACTCATTAATATCTGGTGGCAGGATTGAAAACCCCATTTTCTTTGCCTCATTAATATATTCACTCACGGTATCGATATCACCTGATTCCGCAGTCATACATGCGGTCATATATTCTGCAGGGTAGTTTGCTTTCAGATAGGCTGTTCGATACGCCAGCTGACCATATGATGCAGCGTGAGCTTTGTTAAATCCATAGGCTGCGAACGGTTCGATTTTCTTCCATAATTCATCAATTTTATCCTTTTCGAGACCTCCGTATTCTTTACACCCTTTATAGAATTTTTCTTTCTGCTCTTCCATTTCTGCTGGAATTTTCTTACCCATGGCTTTACGGAATTTATCGGCATCGAGCCATGTATATCCAGCTAATCGAATCGAGGTAATCAATACGTCGTCCTGATATACCAATAGGCCATAGGATGCTTCGAGATCATCTTTTAATCGTGGATCTGGATAGTTCACCAAATTTGGATTTCGTTTTCGTTCGATATATTCAGGAATTACCTCCATTGGTCCTGGTCGGTACAATGCCACCATCGCCATCAAATCTTCGATTTTTGTTGGACGTAGATCCTTGATATATTTTGTCATTCCGCTTCCGGCCATCTGGAATACTCCCATGGTTTCTCCGCGTGAGAGCATTTCGAAAACCTTTACATCGTCCAATGGAATTTTTTCCATATCGATATCAATGTTTCGAATTTTCTTTACACGACCCACCGTTTCTGCGATAAAGTTCAAGTTACGCAATCCGAGGAAATCGAATTTCGGCAAGTTTACCACCCCATCACGTCCTCCAGAATACATGTCATATTGGGTAATAATCTTCCCTTCACCTTTTGGGTCGTATTGTATCGGTGTGAAATCGGTAATATCAGGTGTAGGTGAAATCAATACTCCCGCAGCGTGTACAGAGATGTGTCGAACATTTCCCTCGATTCTTTTTGCCATATCGATAATCTCTGCAACCTGACGGTCATTGTCATACAATTCTTTCAATTCCAATTCAGTTGCCAATGCATGGTCTAATGTCATCGGAAACCCTTGGGATCCCATAGGAATCATTTTTGAAACTCGATCACCTAATGAATAGGGAAATCCCAGAGCTCGTGCAACATCTCGTACCGCTCCACGTGCAGCCATGGTTCCGAATGTTCCGATCTGTGCTACGGCGTGTTGTCCGTATTTTTCTCGTGCATAACTGATCAAGTCATCACGTCGGTCGTCGGCAATGTCCAGATCGATATCCGGAATTCCTGGACGCAACGGGTTCAGGAATCGCTCAAACGGCAGTTTATACTTCAATGGATCGATGTTGGTAATTCCTGTCAGATAGGAAACCAATGATCCCGCAGCAGAACCTCGAGTGTTCGTATAAATTCCCATGCGTGTTGCAGCATTTACTAAATCGGCCTCTACTAAAAAGTACGATGAAAAACCTTTGTTTTTAATAATATCTAATTCAAAATCAATACGTTCTTTTACAATACCGTCATACGTCCAACCTTTTTCAATCACACCTGTCAGTACGTTATTACGTAATTCATCATCGTAATTTGAACCTTCTGGGATTGGATAATTTGGAAACATCCATGGTGATAATTCAATTTCTAAATCTACCAGATCGGCTACCTTTTTTGTATTTTCGATTGCTTCAGGATATTCCTTGAATGATTCACAAGCCGTTTTCTGATCAATGAATGACCAGTTACCATCCATTTTCATTCCTGATCCACCAGTGTTAATTTTCAGTAATGTATCGTGTGCTGGCGCATCATCGGTGCAGAGATAGTGTGAATCCCATGTTCCAACGATCGGTAAATTAACTTCGTGTGCAATACGAACAATCTCGGGCAGAATTAGTTGATACCAATCCATATCGGGAGCCTCTGGGTGGTTCATGATTTCTACGAACACATGTTCACGCCCAACAGCGTCACAATACAATTGCAACAACTCTTTTGCTTTATCATAATATTTTTCACGAACATATTGTACGAACTCGCTTCCTGGGCAACCAGATAAAATAATTAATCCGTCGCCATGTTGTTTTAATAAATCTTTATCAATACGTGGTTTGTAATAAAAACCTTCCAGGTTTGCCTTTGAAACTAATTTCATCAGGTTTTTATAACCGACATTGTTACGAGCGAGGAGTGTCAGATGATAACGTTTATTATCAATAGTCGCATCACGATCGAATCGTGTTCGGTTTGCGACATATACTTCGCAACCGACGATTGGTTTTATATCTGCAGATTTGCATTCCTTGTAAAAATCAATCGCACCGTACATCGCACCGTGATCGGTCAGAGCGAGCGCAGGCATGCCGAATTCCTTGGCTTTTTTAACCAAGTCTTCAACTTGTGACATTCCGTCGAGTAATGAATAATGCGAATGGACGTGCAAATGCACGAAATCGT
>CAZKPY010000023.1:0-8668 GCA_964554815.1 uncultured Candidatus Saccharibacteria bacterium
AAAACTCGCCCTCCAACTTTCAGTGCTTGAATATATTGAGTTTTGAAAATTGGAAAATATAAAAACTACCGAAAGGTAGTTTTTATATTACTGAGTATATTTTTCTAATTTCCCATTGTTTACAATCCATAATGCTGGATCGCGCAATACTGCACCTTTACCGTTGAATTTTAATGTTCCGTTTGCAGTATTATCCAACGTTTTCATTTTACTCATAATTGATGCAATGTTTTTTGGATTGATATCATCAGTCTTATTTAATGCATATGACAACCACATACTTGCATCATAGGCATTATCTGCTCCTACCTTTGGCGCTTCATTATATTTTGCGGTGAATGCTTCCATGAAAGTTTTATCTACTTCTGGTGATTGAACATAGATAGTTCCATCGAGCGCTCCACCTCCTTGATCTAGTCGAGCTTGGTCCATTAATACTGCGAATTGTTTTCCGGTAAATCCAAAGTTCTTCAAATCTCGTGAAGCAATTCCCATATTGTTAAAATTTGCATACAATATTGCCTCAGGTTTCTCGCTGATTATTTTTGTTGCATATGTTTTAAAATCTTTTTCTTCAAGCAAAGGTTCGATTTTGCTCGTGACTGTTCCGCCCTGCTTTATAAACTCTTCGGCAAACGCATTTCCTTGAATTTGTTCCCATGGTTGTTTACTGCTGATGATTGCAACAGAATTAATGCCTTGTGATTTTACGAAACGTGCCAGATATTTACTGCCTTCATCATCGTTCGGCCAAGTGTTAAAAATATTTGTGCCAGCCTCGTTATAATCTCGGACTCCTACTGATGGTACCAATATCACTACATCATCTTTTGAAACAATCGGCGCAAGTGCGAGAGCTGCGGGTGTCCATGTTGGTGTCATAATAAAATTGATTCCATCTGTGCGTAATTTCTGATATGCCAGAATTGCTTTCGGAACATCATCTTCTTGGCTGTCTTGTAATACTAATTCTATTTTCTTGTTTTTCGGATCACTGTTTATTTTTTCAACTGCGAGCTTTGCACCCTTGATTTCATTTTCTCCCCATTCGGCACAAGACCCTGTCTGACATACAGACATACCTACCTTGATAGTTTCCGCAGAAACATTTTTTGATTCTTGAATTTTTTTACTTGCCACAATGACTATTAATATAACAACCAAAATTCCAACCCAGAGTAAACCCTTTTTATTCATATAAAAATTATTTATTACCGATTAATAGACAAAGTATACCTAATATGTGTAAAGATTACCAATCGGGTAAAAAGTGCTATACTACTCTTGTATGAAAAAACTAACACTTTTAGGTCTCGCAATCGTTCTGTTATTAGCTGGTTCAAAAGCATCTGCCGCAACAACCGGTGTGCATCAGCTATATTTTACTAATATCAACGCAACCAATGCGACAGTAAACTTTGACCCGAATTCAGATTATCAAGCAAAAATCAAAGCTGGTACAAAAATAAAAGTCCAGTGGCGAGTGTGGATGTGTGGTGATGATCCTGAAACTGCACCATATACAGCGTGTCCTGCGATTTATATCGAACCGAGCACTGTTTCGTTCGACTACAACGCAAAGGGTGAGGTATTACCAATTGTATTAACTAACTTAAAACCTAATACAAAATATCGTGCATGGATTGGATATGATAATGGAACACGATGCGTTCAGGCGCCATGTGAATCTGATACGTGGACAGATGAATTATACTCATTCACTACAGCACCAGCAGATATGAACCCATTTCCAAACATCAGTTTATTATCAAAGAAACTCATGGTTGGATCTCGTGGTGCACAGGTGATAATTCTCGAGAGTTTTTTGAAAAATCGAGGTTACATGAATAATTACATTAATGATTATTATGGAACAGCGACACGTACTGCAATGATAAAATTTCAACAGGATCATAATTTGAAAGCTGATGGAATTGTTGGGCCAGCTACACGAACCGTGATTAATCAAATGTTAAATAGTTAAAACAAAAAACAGGCGCAACCTGTTTTTTGTTAATTTTTCGTGACAATCCGCATACATTGTTTATAATAGAACTAATGACTCCTGAATCACAATATCAATATTTCGATACTGCCTATCGTACCGGTTCAGATATTTGGACGCATCTACCGTATTATGAAACGGCACTCCATATGTTACCTGCAGTTCCACCGAATTCAATTGTTCTGGATGTTGGATCGGGGCGCGGTCTCTGGGCTTTTAAACTGATTGACTTGGGTTACCGTGTGATTGGTGTAGATTATGTTCGATCGATTGTGGACAAGGTAAACGCGGATATAAAATTAATGTCATACGCAGAGCGTGCACGGTTCGTTCATGGTAATGCGACTGATCTGCCGTTTACTGATAACAGTTTTCCTCTCGTCACTGATATTGGTGTACTGCAGCACCTGCCAGAGGGAGATTGGCACACATATTGTTCAGAACTCGCTCGTGTTGTTTCTGATCAAGGGTATGTCCTGTCGGTTACACTTTCCAGCGACACACCACGATATCTGGGATTTACACCGAAAATCGAGAACCTCTCGCCATATCATAAATTTGGTGTTTCCTATCATTTTCTGTCAGAGAACGATATTGCAAAATTATTCGCGCAATATGGGTTCAAGGTTGTAGAGCAACAGACGAAGTTTTTCAATACACAGAGCGATCCTGGCGATTCTCTTGGATTATTGTTTACCCTGTTTCAAAAGATATAAAACCACCATGCGGTGGTTTTATGTTATACTTTTTTCATGAAAATTATCTCTTGGAATGTGAACGGAATACGCGCTGTGCATAGAAAAAATCTATTTGTACCGATGATTGAGCAATACAAACCTGACGTGATTTGTCTGCAAGAAACAAAAGCCATGCAACATGAGTCTCCTGTAGATCTGGCTGACTATCACGAATACTGGAATTCAGCACAAAAAAAAGGTTACAGTGGTACTGCAATTTTTACACGAGAAAAACCACTATCAGTATTATTAGATTTTCCAAAATCAATCGTAAAAAAATACTCACTTGCAGATGATTATGGTGATCCGAATACCGAGGGTCGTGTGATTGCGGTGGAACTGTCAAAATGTTTCATCGTGAACGTATACACACCGAATGCAAAATCTGATTTATCACGGTTATCATTACGAGAGAAAAATTGGGATCCAGCATTTCTGGAATACTGTAAATTATTAGAAGAAAAAAAACCGGTAATTTTTTGTGGAGATTTAAATGTTGCACATACGTTCGATGATCTCGCAAATCCAAAAGCCAATATCGGCGAACATGGTTTCACTGATCAAGAGCGCGCAGGAATTGATGCGATGATTAAAAATGGTTTCATCGATACATTTCGAATGTTCACTACAGGAAATGGTCACTACAGTTGGTGGAGCAATTTTGCGAAATCCAGAGAGCGAAATGTTGGATGGCGTATTGATTATTTTTTCGTTTCGAAAAAACTCGAAAAGAAAATTACATCATCGAAAATTCTCGCAGACGTTTTCGGGTCTGATCACTGCCCTGTAGAATTAGATATCAATATATAAAAAAACACCATCTCGACCGAGATGGTTTGTTTGTAAAAATTTACCGTTCAATTTTCATTCCTACGACAATAAAAGCTCTTTCAATCTCTTGTAATAATTCTTTGGAAAATGTGCGCACTCTTTTATGTAACGGAAAATAAACTTTTTTCTTTGTAGAAACAACGTAACCTTCACAGTAACTTCCGTATATATTTTGTTTCAAATAAAAATTAATACAGTGGAATTTTCGTTCAGGAAATTTGTCTGACATAACTCGTACTTTGAAATACGTCTCAGTATTTTCCAGAATCTCGGCTTGAGCGATATCGATGTAGTGATAATGTTTAAAATCTTCACGCAAGAAAAAATCGCGTACCTCCATCAATGTTGAGACTAATCCTTCAAAGAGGATATATCCAATAATAGGTATTTCTAGTTTTTTCATTAGTTTAATTTTCTTTTTACTGTACGGATTTCCACCCTTTTTGCAAGCAATTAACGACTCTGTAAACTTGCTGATTTTAGCTGTGAAACGGTATACTGAGAATCAGTTATGAAACACGATCAGAAATATATTTTCATCACTGGTGGTGTCGTGTCAGGTCTCGGTAAAGGGATCATGGGCGCGAGTTTGGGACTCATTTTAAAGTCCAGTGGGTTTTCTGTCGAAGCTCTCAAAATGGATCCGTATCTCAATATTGATCCAGGAACAATGTCGCCCTATGAACATGGCGAGGTATATGTGCTCGGTGACGGGTCCGAAACTGATTTGGATCTGGGTCATTATGAGCGCTTTTTAAATACAAATTTAACTGGACGCAGTACGATGACAGCGGGACGAATTTACCAGTCAATCTTGAACAAGGAGCGCCATGGAGAATATTTGGGTCACACGGTTCAGCTGATTCCTCATATTACCGATTTTATAAAATCTACGTATCGTGAAACACAGAGCGATATCAAGATTATCGAAATTGGTGGATCAACTGGTGATATGGAGGCCGAGGTGTTTCTGGAAAGTCTCCGTCAATTCAAGCGCGATCATAATGGTAATGTGTTACACGTACATCTGGGCTACGTTCCCTATCTCGCAGTTTCAGGAGAATATAAGTCCAAACCAATTCAGAATTCATTACGTGAATTATTACGTCTCGGAATTCAGCCGGATATTATCGCAGCACGTTTCGAACCACAGAGTGATGAACCGAATTTGCCGCAGAGTCTTCTCGAGAAAATTGCACTGTTCAGTAATCTGACATCAGATCGTGTTGTTCCCTGTCCTGATCTCAATAACATCTATGCAGTTCCACTTCACTTGCTTGAAAATACGAATATCAAAAATATTCTCGGCGAGTTTTGTGAAACACAATTGACTCCAATCATTCCGAAATTCTTTTATGATTACCAGACTGAGAAACAAAAAATTCTACAGGTTGCATTGGTTTCGAAATATACAAAACTTTCCGATTCGTATCTCAGCGTTATAGAATCGATTAAAATTGCAGCAACAGCGAATCATGTTGGTGCGCGTGTAACCATCGTCGATGCAGATGATCAGGAATTAACTGAGAAACTAAAAATGTTTGATGCTATCATCATTCCAGGAGGGTTCGGATCACGTGGCATGGAGGGCAAGATTAGAGCAATCGAATTCGCACGAACGCATAAAAAACCATTTCTCGGAATTTGTCTGGGTCTACAGTTAGCAGTTGTAGAGTTCGCTCGATCAGTGTTACACATTAATGCTGTTTCACGCGAAATGGATGACACAACAGAGGATCAAAATTTCGTCATTGATTTTATTCCAGAGCAATTGAAAATCGAACAAAAAGGTGGAACCATGCGTCTGGGAAATTATGTTGCAACTCTTGACCAAGGAAGTAAAATGCATGAACTGTTCAAGAGTATTGAAACAACCGAACGACATCGTCACCGATTGGAAGTCCAGAATCAATATGTTGCAGATCTCGAACGAAACGGAATGATTGTTTCTGGACGGTTTGTGAAACCAGAAACAGATCAGTATCTCGTCGAAATGATTGAACTTCATCCAGACTTGCACCCATACTTTGTTGGAACACAATCGCATCCGGAATTTCTCTCTCGACCAGATTTGCCTCACCCGCTGTTCGATGGACTCATAAAAGCATGTTTATAAAAACACCTCATTTTACAAAATGAGGTGTTTTTTGACTACAATTTTCTATATGCTATAGTGACGAAAAATAAAAAAATATGAAATCTATAACCAAAAAGTATGGATCTCATATAAAGATCCTTACTAGCGTAATCGTTCCCTTTGGTTGGTTTTTTGCACCACTAATCGTTTTCTTTAATAAGTATAAAGAAAGAAAAGAAATTGATGAAAAGTTAGAAAAACTGACATTAAAAATAGTACATCACAAACCATATTTTTACAGCGACGAATATCCTAAGGGTTTTAAAAGTCGACTACTCTCTGGATGGGAATCGGAAAAAAATGAAATAGTAAACCAGATGGTGTTATTGGGTGAACAATATACCACTCAGCGTCAGACAAGATTATTACGTTTGATTACGCTTCGAATTTATTATTTTGAAACAAAAATTTAGTATACCAACTCGGTTTTAGAGTTGGTATTTTTATATGAATCGATCTTGACAAAGTGTTAAATATGTTTAAAGTGTTGTTCGAATTACATAACACAAAAAAATAAAAAATAGCATGACACACCAGAAATTAAAACAAACAGAATTTGTACTGATGTACGCACTTTTAAAAATGATTGAAAAGTATTCCGAAAGACTATTCACCATTAAGAGAGTTTCCGGAGAACACACACTGTTTGAGAAACTACAAATTTTCAATGAGTATAAATACTCTATCAGATTTGATGTCGAAAAATGTCTTTCGGTCCCACTGCTTCTCTGTATCGACAGTTCACATAAAAATGAATTGGTTGAATTTTGGGAAGAGTTTGTACCGATAAACGAAACTTTTCATGTAAAAGATTTAAGAGAACATATCATGCAACAACACGGTTGTTTCAGGAACGTATTTCATTTTGAAAATGAATATCTGACTATTAGAACAGATTTCAGCATGTTTGTTGAAGATTTGATCACAAGAGAACAACTGATGAGGTTTTTAGAAATTAAAAACATCGACTCAGAAACAATTCAGGTTTTGAAAATGATTGATGATTCCATTGAAATGTTGCATGTTCGTGGACACCTGAGACTGATTATTAGAAACCAGGAAGAATACTTGCAATGGTTTCCGAGAATTGCACATTTACAAAAACAGTACCAGCAATATTTTAATGGTGAAAATGTTTTAGAAAGTCATACAGATATCATCAAGAGAGAAATGTTTGGCTGGATCAAGCAATCATTGAGCAATCCTATTCCTGTAGAAGAATTAGAGTTTGCATAAAATTACATGAGTTTAAAAACTCAAAACCCGAATCAATTTGATTCGGGTTTTTTATTTCTGCACATTATGTTTCACGTGCAACTTTTTTACCTCTTCTTGATCTTCTTGTTCTTTGCGCTCCTTCCCTGCCTCGCCTAATTTTTTTAGCTCAGCATCTGATATTTCTTCAAATTGCTTAATGCGGTCTGACAGATATTCAACTGTGTTTTTCTCGGGATCTTCTAAAACTTCCTCGAGCAGTGCATGTAGTATCCAACCCATACGTGGTCCTGGTTTCACGTGTAACTGGTTCATCAGGTAGTTTCCGTCAACTTTTAATTGTGAAACACTGATTGGGTCACGCAGGCATTCCTCGATCATGGCAAAATATTTTCGCAGTCGATATGGAGCTTCGGCTTTTTTCATTCCGACACGGTCGCATTCGCGAACCTGCATTAATTCCCAAATATGCTCTGCACCGACATTCTGAATCATGCGACGTACTGCAGATAATGTAATCGCTTCAGTATCTGAGAAAAACATGTGCCAACGGACAAATTTGGTTACGAGCTCAATGTCAGTTTTTGGGAATTTCAGTCGTTGCATGATTTTCTCTGCGATTCTGGCTCCAACTACCTCGTGTCCATAGAATGTATAGGTCTTTTTTGTCCCGGGACGGCGAGTTTTCGGTTTTCCGATATCATGAAACAATGCAGCCAGTTTCACATGAAACGGAAAGTCTTTATCAGCAGCATGTTGTAAGGCATAAACCAAGTGATCAAAGACATCATAGATATGGACACCGCCCTGCTCACAACCGATTGCAGGAATGATTTCAGGTAGGATTATTTCTAGAACTCCAAGCTGTTTCATGTGAAACATTGCAATTGCAGGATTTTTTGAATTAATAATCTTTATAAACTCATCACGAATTCTTTCACGTGAAACATTTTGCAGTAAATCTTTGGTTTCTAATATGGCATTCATTGTTTCATGTGAAACCATAAAGTCTAATTGAGCTGAAAAACGTATTGCGCGCATAATTCGGAGCGCATCCTCGGTGAAACGCTCAGTTGGATTTCCTACAGCCTCGATAATACCTTTTTCTATAGCATGTTTCCCGTGAAACGGGTCAGTAAATTCAGCATTTAATGGGTTTAATGCAATTGCATTCATGGTGAAATCTCGTCGTGAGAGATCATCTGCAATATTTTTACTAAAGGACACCGAATCAGGATGTCGATTATCTGAATAGCTTCCTTCTGTCCTATAGGGGGTTATTTGAATCTCACGGACGTTACTATTTAATAATTCTTCCTCAAAAACAACAGAAACCGTTCCAAAATTATTTTCATATACAACTTTTAATTCTTTATTTTCAAAGAGTCTCACCATTTCCTCAGGTAAGGCATTTGTAGTTAGATCCCAATCTTTAGGAACTTTATTCATTAACATATCTCGAACACAACCACCTACCAGATACGCCTCAAAACCGGCTTTTGTCAGCAGGTTTGTTACATGTGAAACATTGTTTGGAATTGCTATTTTCATAAAAACCGTGAAATATGGCCAGTTATTTATTCAGATTTTGTTTCATGTGAAACAGGTTC
The DNA here is from genome assembly GCA_964554815.1 of uncultured Candidatus Saccharibacteria bacterium. Lineage (GTDB taxonomy): Bacteria > Patescibacteriota > Minisyncoccia > Phycocordibacterales > UBA1006 > CALMMZ01. The sequence continues at coordinate 8,536 of CAZKPY010000023.1, forward strand.
AGCTGGTTTTTCAGATGTTTCACGTGAATCATTAATCTCTTCCTTACTCTCCTTTACAGGAGTTTCCTTGATATGTGTAGGATTTTTAGGAATTACAAACCAGCAGATTATATAGAATAATATGAATGGCACG
>CAZKPY010000024.1:0-6229 GCA_964554815.1 uncultured Candidatus Saccharibacteria bacterium
CGCCCCTGAACTTTCTTCTTCATATGAAAATGCAGAATCAGATAATCGTAATCGCGCGAGTGCATATTTCAGGTCCATAAAATCATCCTGAGATTCTGGGTAAATTGATGCCCAAACCACCGGTCGTGGACTCTGATATCCAGACAATGCTGGGAGTGAGTTTTTTGCATTCACAATAGTATCTCCAACAGATGCAATACCTGGCTGTTTAATACCGGTCACAATATACCCTATTTCACCCGCAGAAATGGCTGTTCCTGCCGTTTTTACTGGACTAAAGGTTCCTACCTCCAGAGCGGTAAATTTCTGGTCTGCAATCGAAAATATAACCTGATCACCCTTTTCTATACGACCCTCAAACACGCGGACATACACGATTACACCTTGATGGTTTGAATATTCAAAATCGAAAATCAATGCCTGTAACTGGTCTTTGTTTTGTTTCAATTCTGGTGCTGGTATACGTTTTACAACTGCCTCGAGCAAATCTTTTACACCTTCGCCAGTTTTTCCGGACACCTCTAAAATATCATCGAGATCACAATCTAAAATTCCTGCAATTTCAAGTTTAATATCATCTACACGTGCGAGAGGTGAATCGATCTTCGAAAGCACTGGAATAATAACCAGCCCAGATTGTTTCGCCATTTCCAGTGTTGTAAGTGTCTGCGCCTGAACACCCTGTGTTGCATCAACGAGTAAAATTGAACCTTCAACGGCTTTCAGTGCGCGAGAAACCTCGTATGAGAAATCGATATGTCCAGGTGTGTCGATAAGGTTTAGAATGTAGTCAGTATTATCTACTTTAAACTGCATCCTCACAGGCTGCATTTTAATCGTGATGCCACGTTCTCGCTCCAACTCCATGGAATCCAGGACTTGATCCTGCATTTTTCGTTTTTCAATAGTATTAGTCACCTCGAGCATACGGTCAGCCAGCGTCGATTTCCCATGATCAATATGAGCAATAATTGAAAAGTTTCTGATTTTAGAAAGGTCGTACGACATAATAAGATAACCGCATACTACCATATTTTCGTAATAAAAAAAGCCTCTTTGAGAGATCTCTCTTATTAATTTTCAATACTGTTTTGTTCGATAACGACATCTGCCTTCCAGAACTTTTTCTTGAACGTAGCGAGAAAATCGGCCATATCCTGATTCTTGAACAAGGTCATCACAATAATAAACACTATAATTCCTACTATCCCTGCGAGTAATCCCTGCGAGAGAATTCCCCAGAAGTGATTCTGATCAATATAAAATCCGATAAATCCAAGAGCTCCGTAGGTTGTCACTGCCAGACAAAGTGATGCAATGATGGTTTGTAATGTTGATTTTAAAACTGGGAAATTATTAGATTCTGGAAAATCTTTCCGGAACATTGCAAACAATGTAAAGTAATTGAAAATATTACCAATCGAAAATGCCAGCGGTAATGCAAGTAATGTTATATTTGTCACACCGTCTAATCTCAATAATGTGATAAAAAATTGATTAAATGCAGGTAGGTGATTAAACATCCAAATGAATATAAAAGCTAAAACAATGGTAATAATTTCTCCGAGGAAATTCATTGAAAGAGGTTTTTTTGTATTTCCTGCAGCATAGTACCCACGTACAAACAAATGGACGAGACTCTGCGCAACCAACCCAATCACAAATAATGCGAGTGTCGCAGCAGCTAATCGTGTGTCATTCCATGTAAACGATTGTGATCCTAAAATCACACGGACAATTTGGGCTCGTAAAACGATGAACAATAACGTAATTGGGATTGACCAGAATATAATTTTACGCGCAGCGTGTAAAATATATTCAGTAAATTTAGAACGTTCGCCATTATGAAAATATTTTACCAACATCGGAAATGATGCGACTGAATAAGAAATCGCGACTACACCAATCGGAACATTCAACATATTGTTCGTTAGGTTGAAAATTGAAATTGAACCCACAGCTAATGTTGATGCGATTGAGGTTAGTATGAGTGCAGTAAAGCTGGACATCGATAATCCTATGGTTCTCGGTATTGATGTTTTTACAATGGATTTCAATTCTGCAAAATGAATTTTCGTGGTAAATCGCGGAATAAATCCTAAATGTACCAATGTTGGAATTTGAATTATTAAATGTAATACCGCCCCAATAACTACACCGATTGCAAGTCCTGTGACGCCACACAATGGATACAGAGCGACAATTCCAACAATAATACCAATGTTGTACATTACAGGCGATAATGCTGTTACGAGGAATTTTTTGAACATTTGCGTCACGCTGGATAACATGTTCGATATTCCAATAATAATTGGCTGAACTAACATCAAGCGCGACAACATTGTCAGCGTGTGCAATTCTCCACTATTGAATCCTGGTGCGACTAATTTTGCGAGCCATGGCATGAGAATAAAAATAACAATACTCACCACCACGAGAAAACCCAGTAATACTGTGAATACTTGATCGAGAAATTTACGAGCATTTTTATAATGTTCATCATCACCATCACCGTATTTTGCAGAGAGATACGGTAATAAAACAGTAATAGATGCCAATGTTGCAACTGATACGAATAGAAAATCTGGAATTTTAAACGCTGCGTAATATACGTCCAAATGTGTTCCCGCACCCAGATAGGTCGCTAACAATCGGTCGCGAACCAGACCTAATAGCTGAGAGACCAGGGTAAATGCACCCAACAAAAAAGCGGCCTCGTTGATGCTTGAAGAACGGTTATAAAACATCGAGAGAACACGCTTTATCATAGACTCATTATAACATTAAACTAATAATTAATTTTTCGCTGGAGTTGTTTCAGTCGTAGCTGGCGCAGGCTGGTTTTGTTTACGAGCTTGATCAATCATTTGTTGCGCCTGATCAGGTAGTTGTGTTTTTAGGAAGCTGTAAATTTTATCTGCCTCTTCTGGTTTATTGATGCGATCATAACTAACGCCGAGATATGCAAACACCATCGGTTGATTTCTATTTATCGCAAGGGACTGAATAAAGGCAGGAATCGCATTGGTGTATTTATCTTGAATGAAATACAACATACCCAATTCTGAGAGAATGTTTGCATTGTAACTATCAATATTCAAGATATTTAATAAATCTTTTTCTGCTGCTACATAGTCTTTTGCAGCTGCGTCTCTTTGATATAACCACAAGTAAGCCTCACTGGTTGGATATGCCTTTAATGATTCTTGAACAATAGCCAGAGCTGCTTCTTGATTACCTTGAACTGTTGCTAAATAAGCAAATGGTAATTGTAACGTAGTATCATTCGGAGATAATTCACGAGCTTTTGTATATGCATCAGTTGCTCGTTCTGCGGAACCTTCGATTTTCAGTTCTGTTAAGAATCGGTAGGTATCACCCAGTGTTATCCAGTTGCGGTAATTTTTTTGATTTACTTGAACTGCACCCTGAGCATACGAAACACCAATACTGAGAATATTTTGAACTTGTTTTGCCAGTGCATCCTGTGACAGACTTGCATCTGGTTTTAGATTTCGAGCTTCGAGAATTACCTGACTTGCTAATAATCGATTATAAAAATCTGTAGACCATACTTGGTTTGCTTTTACTAGTTTTTGTAATCCTACAGTTCTATTGTCTTTTGCGAACGCTTTTAACGATCCACTGTATGCACCCAATGATATAATTTTAAAGAGGGTAATTAACATTACAAATCCAGCTACAATAATACAGAGGAATACAAATACCATTCCGAGGAAGCTCCGACGTGGAGTATCAGTGAATCCAATTGTTTGTTCAGGAGAGCTGGAAATTCCCCACAATCCACCCATAAACATTGCCCAAAGAATTAATAATGTAATCCCAGGATAATAAATCACAGAAACAACCGACAACAGGAACGCACCTGAAATAATTGAAATTCGTGTGAATCGATCTGCTGCATCAACAGGTTCCCTGCGTATCACAACAATGAATTTATAGAGACATGCAATAATAACAAACAACCAGACAATCAGACCGAAAACTCCCGTAGTAGCTAACTGAGTTGTAACAAAACTGTATCCAGTAGTAAATTCCAAAGATCCAGATTGTGTACCAGATAATGAAGCAGGTTTTACCTTGTTCCAAACAGTATCAAAACTACCGATACCTGTTCCGAAAATCGGTCGAGCCTTGATAGAAGCTGCACTTGCCTGCATGGTAGATTTAAACGATGGAGAGACCTCGTTGTAATACAATGGTCGAGCTTTTGAAATTGCATTCGTTAATAATGTTCCGAAAATAATTCCTAAAATCACCAGTACGAAAGCTCCTAATGTGTACCATGGGATACTGCGGCCTTTTTCGTACGAAACTTTTTGCTTGTTCCAATAACCAAATGAAAACACATATAATGCAAACACTACCAATGCTGCACCTGCTAAAATCCAAATCCAACGTATATTAGTAATAAATAATCCAACAATACCGAGAACTCCAACAGACATAGTGATCCATTTTGCAGAACCAACAAACTTACCAACCTCTAAACAGATGATAGAGAAAATAACAATAATCAATGAGAATAATGCAAAATCAGACCAAGATCCCAATACTGATCCAGTGAGTGTGTTCAAAAATCCGAACGAGAGTATCTGTGGACCAAAAATGATTCGTAACAACTGGTGTAAAAATACAATTGAATATACAGATGCAGCTGTAGCAAATAATGCCAATACTCGCGAGAGACTGGTGAGAGTAGTAATTGAGATATAAAAAATAATAATCAATGACATTAACAACAAAAATGATGGTGCTCCACCTAAATTACCCAACAGTGCAATGCGCGGAGTAAATGCAAATATCGATGATAATAATGTAGATAAAAATAGTGCGAAAATTCCCCATGATGTTTTTTTATCAGGTAAGATAAATGAACCTCGTTTCAGAGATTGCAACACGATAATTATGAGAAACAGTGCCCCGAAAAATACCGTGATGTTGTATTTAATACCTAATGCGTCCACACCAAATAACGGCAAGAAGAAAAGCGTAGTAATTACAAACAATACTAATAAACTTGTAAAGAGAACTTTGTTGTCGTATTTAGTCGCTACCCAAGAAATCGCATCGGATAATTTCGATTTTACAACATTGAATATTTTTTTAATCATATATTCAACAGTATAATGCGCATTATCATATTTGTGAAGTAATAATATGTGGAAAATAGAAATAACACTCGATTATGTAATTGTCGAGATACCTGTGACTGTATTATAAAAACCCTCAGACGAGAGTTTTTATTAGATCACGATATTGATAATTCTACCTTTAATATAGATAAACTTTTTAACTTCACTGCTATTGATCCATTTCTGAACATCAGCTATTGCAAATACCTGTTGTTCTAGTTCCTGTTGTGAAATATCATGTGAGATTGTAATTTCAGCACGAGTTTTTCCATTGATTTGAATTCCGATTGTAAATGTATCGTCTACGATTAATTTCGTATCAAACTTCGGCCACGATGCGTGATGGATAGATCCTTTTTCTCCGAACGTATTCCATAATTCATCGGTAATATATGGCGCAAACGGGGCGAGAACCTGGAGAAATTTCTTGAAATCTTTAACATTGATTGACTCATGCTTTTCAAGTTCATTTGCAAAAATCATCATCGCGGATACCGCCGTATTGAAACTGAATGTCGCAATATCATCGGTAACTTTCTTGATTGTTTTGTGGAGAGATTTCTGTAACTCGACTGGAGTTTTTGCATCAGAAACTTTTTCCTGGAATCGCCAGATACGTTCGATGAATCGTCGTGATCCGACAATTCCGTCCGTACTCCATGGCAAACTTGCTTCAAACGGTCCCATGAAAGATTCATATACACGCATCGTGTCTGCTCCGAATTGTTTTACAATGTCGTCTGGATTCACGACATTCCCCCATCGTTTTGACATTCGACGCCCGTCAGTGCCTCCGATCATTCCCTGATTACGCAATGATTGAAACGGTTCTTCTGTTTTCAGATACCCTAAGTCTTTCAATATTTTATGCCAGAATCGAGAATAGAGCAGGTGACCTGTCGCATGTTCCGGACCACCCACATACATATTCACACCACCGTTTTTCCCGAACCAGTAATCAAGTTCTTTGCTATCTGCAAATTTCTTAGCATTTGTAGGATCAGTATATCGGAGGAAATACCATGATGATCCAGCCCAGCCAGGCATCGTATTGGTTTCGTATCCTGCAGTCA
>CAZKPY010000024.1:6329-8478 GCA_964554815.1 uncultured Candidatus Saccharibacteria bacterium
CGCTGTCGCGCAAAGATCGCGTCACGGAATTTATATTTTGTTACCCATTTTCCATTAATTTTCTTTACGATATTTTTTGAATCTACTAATGGCCGGTCGAAAATATCAATTCCATATTTTGTTGCAAATGCATTATCACGCTCATCATGCATAGGAACACCCATCACCGCTCCGGTTCCATAATTCGCCAGTACATAATCTGCAATCCACACAGGGACATGTTCACCGTTCACAGGATTAATTGCGAAAACTCCTTCGAGCTTCACTCCGGTTTTATCTTTTTCATTCGCAGTACGAGCCATGTCGTCTTTTCGTTTTGTGTCTGCGATATACTGTTCAACTTCTTTCCAATTTTTGATGCTTGATTTTAACTCTTGGACCATCGCATGCTCAGGTGCGAGAACGACGTACGTAACTCCAAATAATGTATCGGGGCGAGTAGTGAAAACAGTTACTTTGTTTTCTGATGTCAAAAATAACTTATGAATATCAGCATAGTTTACTAATACTTGGTTTTTTGGAAGAACTTCACATAATGATTCAGTTCCGAGAAATCCCCAACCACACCCAATCAGTTTTGATTTGTCACAAATCGTTTCGAGTTCGTAAACATCAGCTTTTGCGTCTGTAAAATAATATGCATCACGAACGTCTATATTCCAATCTCGACAAATATGTTCGATTTTTTCCTCTTTTGAATGATGGTCTTCATAGGTCATCACATGTGTTGGATGAATTCCTAGTTTTTTTATTTCTTGAATTTTTGGCGTGATATAACCTGTTGTTCCAGATGAAACAATAGCAATTTTTACATTATTGATTTTTGCAATTTCCTTGATAAAATCAGTAAAGAGTTCAAATTTTTTATTCTTCATTTTATTTTCAAAATCGTAAATAAACGTATCGTGACCTTTTATTTCATCAATATCTCCATCGCGTGTATGAATTGGTTTTTTACTGAAATACGCTTTTGTATGTGCAATAACAGTATCACGATCACCTCCGCTGATTTCCATACAAACATCAATTGTCTGTTCCCATGTATCACCAAGCACCCCATCAAAATCAAAGATGAGATATTTTTCCTTGCTCGCAGTGATTTTAAAATCAATCTCAGCACCTTCAGATTTCCCAATCCAATTCTTTTGGATTTCCTTGATACTGTTTGACCAATCAATTGTCTCAAGTCCTTCGAGCAGCCGATCGCCATACGCAGTGATTCGCATGAACCATTGACGCATATTTTTTTTCTCAACAGGAAAGTCACCGCGCTCTGAAACCATGCGGCCGTTTTTCTCGACAACCTCGTCATTTGCTAGAACCGTTCCCAATTCCGGACACCAGTTCACCTCGGCATAACCTTCGTACGCGAGTCGGTAATTCATCAGAATATCTTGTTGTTCAATCTCTGATTTTGCATTCCATTCTTTCGCAGTGAAAACACTTGGATATTGCATCCAAGCAGTAACTGATTTGTTTCCTTTCGTCTCGAATATCTTTTCAAGTTCTGAAATCGGTCGTGCAGACTTTTTCTTTGTATCGTACCAACTGTTGTAAATCTGCAGGAATATCCACTGCGTCCATTTGTAGTATTTCGGATCGTGCGTTGCAACCTGTCGATCCCAGTCATATGAAAGTCCTAAAATCGAAAGTTGTTCGCGATATCGCTTTACCAATTGCTCTGTAAAGGTTGCAGGATTTTTTCCGGTCTGAATTGCGTACTGTTCTGCTGGGAGCCCGAAGCTATCGAATCCCATCGGGTGCAGAACATTGAATCCCTGCATTCGCTTCATACGTGCAAATACGTCCGACGCAATATAACCACGCGGATGACCCACATGCAATCCTGATCCGGATGGATACGGGAACATATCAAGCACGTAGTACGGCTTGATTCCTTTTGTAGTTGCTTTCTTTGCATCAAGCGTCTTGTAGACTTTGTTCTCGTCCCAGAACTTCTGCCATTTTTTTTCAATTTTTGAGTGGTCGTATGATTTCATATTATTTATTTAAGCCCCCATGAATAACCATTAAGACCGCAATTACGATCAATCGAATCAAGTGCTTGGCTTGGTGTATATTCGCCAAATTTATATCCATTTAAATTTGTAGTGATTATAGCTCTACAATTTCGAGGTAATCCTGTATC
>CAZKPY010000025.1:0-7975 GCA_964554815.1 uncultured Candidatus Saccharibacteria bacterium
ATAAAAAATACGCAATATTCGGAGTTGCAGCAGTAATCGCTGTTGCCGGAGTTATCTATTTCGGAACCAGTGCAAACCAGCAGGCTTCAGTGGCTAATGTTGCTGATAAATTATCAGGAACCAGTGTTCCTGTTAATGATCCTACAAAACCACCTGTTCCTAATCCTCTTATAACAGAGTTCCAGTGGAGAAAATTATGTCGTGATCGACAACCACATATTCAAGTGTTGTCACCTAATGGGGGGGAGGTTTATCAAGCAGGACAACAAGTAACAGTGAAGTGGAGAAGTTGTAATATATTAGGAAATGTTTCAGAAATTAATCTGACGTCTACTCGAGATAATGGATGGGGTCCAGGATCAGGGCCTAATGCTGGTAAGTATACGTTTGTTACAAATACGGCGAATGATGGTCAAGAGGATGTGATTCTTCCAACGAGTACTAATTTTATGTCAGTAGGAGCAAGTTTTGGGCAATACTTTAAAGTTGAAGTAATCGCAACGGGCACTAATGATTCTTCAAATAATTTATTTACTATTAACCAAGTAAATGATCTAAAGGTAGATGTCAGCACATCTGCGAATAATCCTGTTGCAGGAGATGTTATTGTTAATCAATCGACAAATACTAATAATGTACGCTTACTTGGCTTTAGTGTAAAAGCAATTGGTGGTGATGTTATTGTTTCAAAAATACCTGTTCAACTGAGTACCACTGGACATCAGCCGGTAAATATTATATCAGCGCTCAGATTAGTTGATGCAGATGGAAATACCCTACAAACTGCTGATACTGCTGGATACTATATTGATTCCGGAGTTATTTCAAACGTGAGTGGATGCGCTGCATTAAATTGTGGATACATATTCACTAATTTTGGGAATATCAGAGTTCGAAGTGGTACTACAAAAGAATTTTCAATTATTGCTGATTTACGAGCAATGAATGCAAGTGGGGGCGGGTATGCTGTAGGTGATACTGTTAAAGCATTTATTTCAAATAATGATGTTGTTTTACAAGGAAATTTTGGAGTGTTTGATAATAATGGTAATCCAATAATCGGAAGTTCAGCATACCGAACAGGATCATCGATTGGAAATATACAGACATTTCAATTAAATGGAATTTCAACTACATTGAATTCAGCTCCAAATCCTGTATCTACTATTAATACGTCTGGAGCAGTAACCTCGGTTATGTATCGTATTCGATTGAACATAACAGCTACAGGAAATGATTTCTATATTCCACGTGGCGCTGCATTTATCAGAGGCAACAATACAACAACTGTTCCAAGTTTGAATTCACCACAAAGCGGAATTAGTTTTGGAATTCTCGATGGCTCTAATACGTATGTTGACGGAGCTACAGCAGGGAATATTTCTACACCTGCGTCAGAGATTTCATCTTCAGTTTCTCTTGTCTCAGGCGGTATTATAGATCCATCAGGACGAATCAAGATTTCGGAAGGTACAACAGCTGTTCTTGATCTCGCTGTGAATATTTCAGAAGGAATAACCCCTCAGGATGTTGTTGGACAATATAAAGTAGGAGTTCTCTCTGTTAATGGTTCTACAAATTCAACAGGAGCAATTTCTAATTTTAATACTGTTCCGGTTGGATTATTCCAAACACCGTTCAACAATCCAGCGTTTCAATAAAGTAATATAAAAAACCACAAGATGTGGTTTTTTATATTATCTGTCGCTTTATAATAATTACTGGTATACTGTCATTATCGAGAATTTTTATTATATCGTGTTCTCGTCCATTTATTACCATGAAAAAAATATTAGTTACAGGGTTATTAATTCTGGGTGTTGCATCATTCAGTTATGCAGCAACGTCAACATCTCTGCGAATAGGAACTACAGGCGAAGAAGTCAGTGTGTTACAGCAAAATTTAAGATCTGCAGGTATTTCTGTAGCAGTTACAGGATCTTATGATCAAAAAACTGCCGAAGCAGTAAAGAAATTTCAATTATCCCAAGGCCTAGTAGCTGACGGTATTGCTGGAAAGACTACTCGAGCAAAATTAACTAGCACTACAACAAAGACAGCTCCAACTACGACCAATAATATTGTACCCGGAGGTAATACAGGAACGCCGTGGGCGACTATTTGCGATGATGGATTGCCACATTTGCAGGTTCTGACACCAAACGGTGGCGAGGTTTACAATGCAGGAGATCAAATCAAAGTAACCTGGAGAACTTGTAATATAACAGCAGGGGAAACTATTTATTTAGGATTTGATACAACTTTTCCTGTGACTGCGTTTACTATTGCAAATGTTGGACAGACTAATACAGGTTCTGGGATTTTAATCGCACAACCGTCATGGTTCGTACCAGGTGGGTTTCAATCAGGAAAATACTATAAAGCATTTGTATACAGTGATACAGCGACCGATAATTCTAATGTGACATTTACCATAAAGGGTACACCGTGGACACAGACAGATGTGTGTCCGAATATTTCTGGTATCCAAACAACAGTTCCAACAGGATATATCTTATTAGGTGGACAATGTGTTCCTGGGGGAACCACCTCTGGATCACCAACTATCACAACAAATGCTTATTCAAACCTTGATGTGGCTAATGGGAACATTCGATTTAATGGTACGTTTATTTCAAATGGTAGCGCAACGACAACTTACTTCGAATATCAAACCGTTGGTGGATCAATCGTTCGTCGTCCTGGAATAAATCAAGGGTCAACCCAGATAGGTTCTTTCAATGATGATGTGATTAATTTAACAACTGCAAATTATCAATATCGAGCTTGTGGTTTTAATTCGTATGGGACAAATTGTGGTGACTGGATAGGATTTTCTATTAATCGATCAACATCAACACAGTTACCAACTGTTCAAACACTAAGCCCTGTCCAAACAACATCAAATTCAATAACCCTTAATGGATATTATAATATGAATAATTTCTGTGCAGGGCATACTTATTTCCAGTATGGTTTACGAGGAGGTACTATGACAAATTCACAAATAACGACAGTATTGGCTGGAATGACTGGGACAGCTACGCAATTAGTTACAGGACTTGCTCCTGGAACATATCAGTATCGAATTATGGGTGATAATTGTAATGGAACTGTTGCAGGAGATTGGTTTACAATTACTCTTGGTGGAGGAACAGCAACAACCGCAGCGTGTAATGACGGAATTGATAATGACGGTGATGGATTGAAAGATTATCCAGCTGATCCAGGTTGTGCATCTATAAGTGATACTGATGAGTACACTAACCAAGCTGTTTCTTGTCATGGATTGAACGTAGATAACTATGCGGATATTGCTTATGATACTAATGAGCCATTGTTTATTAATCAAGGAGGATCAACAACTTACTCAAATCCATTTATCAAATCTGGTGACACGGTGATAGCTCCGTTTATTATTTATAATTCAGCTTGCGATTTGGCAGTAAAGAGAATTGATATTAGTTTATTACCAACTATTAACATTCCTACTATTACAGGTACGTATCGGATTAAAGATTCTGCGGGTAGAATACTTGGGACGGCTACTATGCCATTTTCAGGATCTGCGAAGACACTATCGATAGATTTATCTAACAATCCGATTTATGTAGCAGCACAATCTAATGGAAAGTTTGTAATTGAAGCAAATAAGGTGCAGTATAACCCTTTCGCAAATAATGACATTAATACTATTCCAGCGTTTTCATACGGCATAAAAGACATTCTCATGATTAATACAATGAATGGTGATGGAGTATTTCCAAAAAACTATAAACCATGGGTTCCAGTTCTGAATATGCGATAGTAATAAAACTAAAAACCACATTTCGTGGTTTTTAGTTAGTCTCAGTTGTAAATTTACTAACTGCACCAGGTCGGTAGGAAATATCAGCTAATGGAAGTAGTCGTAACCCGGCTGCCCCTGTAATATTTTCTTTTGGTAATTGTCCCCAAGATCGTGAATCAGAGCTGGCTCCGCGGTTATCACCCATTACGAAATAATGTTCTGGGTCTACGGTGACTTCTTTATTTTCACCTGGAATAGTAATTTGTTTTAAATACGGTTCGTCTAACAGTGTTTCGTTTGGTTGATCAGCAGTCTTTAAATAAACAGCTCGGTCTTTGAATACGATTGTTTCTCCAGGTAATCCGATGACTCTCTTGATAAAAAACCTCTTTGGGTCGTTCGGATAGCGGAATACGATAACATCTCCTCGTCGTGGTTCATGAAATCGATACGATAATTCATCTACGATGAGGTAATCACCATTATGAAAGGTCGGATACATCGATTCGCCACTAACGATGAACGGCTGGAATACGAATAGTCGAATTGGAATAACGATAATAGCTGCTAGAACAATAAATTTAATTGTCTCCCAGAGATCTCGTGCGATTTCTCTGCGACTTTTTTTAAGTGTTGAGTCCATATGACCATTATCATAGCATAGTTTTATACAGAGCGATAGCTAATAAATATTTATAATGCAAAGTTACCATTGCAGTTTTCCACAACTGTGGATTCAAAGGGGTGAAGGTGTCTACTTTACGTTCTAAAAACCTGTAACAGATAATGAATAGCGCTACCTGTAAAATGACTTTTGTGGAAAAACTCTACAGAGGTTATATAACAACTACTTTTTTATCCACCATTTTACATCACAGTATAACTATTTCATTGTTATAAAAATTTGCATAAAAACTTTTACTTGAATGAAAAAATTGTATACAATGATGGTCTATTAATCAGTAATTTTATAAACCGCATATGACATTAACATTGATCAAGAAAAGAAGTGGAACATTGGTTCCGTTTAACCGTACTCGCATCGAAGGCGCTTTGGAAAAAGCGTACTGCGCGGTACATACCTGTTTTGATGCTGAAAAAGTTCACACCATTACAGAACGAGTGCTCGAAATGCTTGATCAAAAATATGCGGAAACAGTTGATGAAACTGAAATCGTGATTTCGAGTTCTCTACCTGACGTTGAAATGGTCCAAGATCTCGTCGAGAAGGCAATTTTAGAGGTGGGCGACATCGATGTTGCGCGTGCCTACATCATCTATCGCCAAGAGCGAGCTGAAGTACGTGAGGAGCGGCAATTAGAGACTCTGGAAAAAATTGAAAAGTCTCAAATTCAGGTTAAAAAACGCAGTGGGAAAATGGTAGCGTTCGATATTTCAGAAATTGAGAGAGCAATCACAAATGTATTACCAAAAGATGGATTAGATTTAGATGTTGATGCGATTTTACAGTCTGCAAAATTGAACATGTATGATGGTATGACGACTTCTGATATTAACAAGGCAGTAGTCATGGCGTTAAAGTCTCATATTGAAAAAGAACCAAAGATGTCATTCGTCACTGCACGGTTTTTAATGAACGATCTGTATAAAGAGGTGTTACATATCGATGAATTTACACCGCACTTTGCGAGTGTCTATCAGAAACAGTTCGCAGAATCCATAAAATATGGAATCAAGGAAAAGCGATTTGATGAACGATTAGGAGAACTGTTCGATTTCCATAAACTCTCATTAGAATTGAAACCAGAACGTGATCATTTATTCGAATTCATGGGGCTCCAAGTTCTCTATGATCGTTATTTTGTGAAATCTAACAGCCAGAAAATTCTCGAAACACCTCAGTATTTCTGGATGCGTATTGCGATGGGGCTCTCATTACTCGAAGCTGATCCAACAGCTGCAGCAATCGAGTCATACCATATGATGTCACAGTTGCGTTATTCACCATCGACACCAACATTGCTCCATTCAGGAACAGTACATGCGCAGATGTCATCATGTTACCTCACTACTGTAGAGGATGAATTGGATCACATTTTCAAATGTATTGGAGACAATGCACAAATGGCGAAATATTCAGGAGGTGTTGCTAATGATTGGACTAATATTCGTGCAACTAATGCAATGGTAAAGAAAATCAATACGCCGAGTCAGGGAGTTATTCCTTTCTTGAAAATTGTTGATGCGACAACTGCATCGATCAACCGATCAGGAAAACGACGTGGTGCGACTGTGGTATATCTCGAAACATGGCACATGGATATCGAAGGATTCCTCGACCTGCGAAAAAACACCGGAGATGAACGTTTACGAACACACGATACCAACACAGCTAACTGGATTCCTGACCTGTTCATGAAACGTGTTGCCGAGGATGGAGAATGGACACTGTTTTCACCAGATGAAGTATTAGATCTCCATGATCTCTATGGGCGAAAATTCGACGAGGCATATGTTGGGTACGAAAAAGCAGCTGATGAAGGAAAAATCGCATTATGGAAACGAGTCAAAGCAGCTGATTTATGGAAGAAAATGCTCATGATGTTGTTCGAAACAGGTCATCCATGGATTACGTTCAAGGATCCTTGTAACATTCGATCACCTCAGGATCATGTTGGTGTAGTACACAGTTCAAATCTCTGTACTGAAATCACATTGAATACATCAAAAGATGAAACAGCAGTTTGTAACCTCGGCTCAATCGTTCTGACGACCCATGTAAAAGATGGAAAACTGGATTATGATATGATGGCTGAATCGATCAAGTCTGGAATGAGAATGCTCGACAATGTGATTGATATTAACTTTTACCCAACAGTCGAAGGTAAAAATTCAAACCTGCGTCATCGACCGGTAGGAATCGATATTATTGGATTCCAGGATTTGCTCTACATGTTAGACATGTCGTTTGATTCTGACGCTGCGGTTCGATTGTCAGATGAATTAATGGAATTCGTTTCGTATCATGCGATTTACAACTCTGCGATGTTGGCAAAGGAACGCGGAGCATATGAATCATTCAAAGGTTCAAAATGGGATCGAAACTTGTTCCCAGTCGACACGATTGCATTACTTGAAAAAGAACGAGGCATTCCAACAGGAATTTCAACATCTGGAAAAATGGATTGGACTCCAGTTCGCGATGCGGTAAAACAATACGGAATGCGAAATTCAAACACAATGGCGATTGCACCAACTGCAACTCGATCAAACATTTGTGGATGTGTTCCATCAATCGAGCCGATTTATAAAAACCTGTACGTAAAATCTAACTTTAGTGGGGAATTCACTATTGTGAACGAATATCTCGTGAATGATTTGAAAGCTCGAGGTTTATGGAACGATGTGATGTTGGGCAAGATTAAACAACACGATGGAAACCTGACTGATATTGTTGAAATTCCAGTAGAATTACGATCGAAATACAAAGAAGCGTTTCAGATTGATCCACATTGGGTATTGACCCACGCTGCGCATCGAGGTAAATGGATTGATCAATCTCAATCAATTAACATTTTCATGAATACTACATCTGGTCGCGCGATTTCAGATACATATATGAATGCATGGAAAATGGGATTGAAAACGACCTATTATCTACGCTCAATGGGTGCAACATCTATTGAAAAAGCAACCGTAGATATCAAATCTCAAAACACAACGACTAATACAGAATCATCACGACCAAAGGTTACGGTAGTTGGTGAAACTTGTGAGAGTTGTGCATAGGATGATACAATGAATATATGAAGAAAATCTTAGTAGTTGTAATCCTTCTGTGTTTCATTTTTCTTGCTCCAGTTATTACGATACCGTGCGATCTTTTCTGGTGTGACATGCAAAATACGCGAAAGGTGACAGTGGTAAAATTCTTGAAAATAAAGATCTTTGGAGAAGAAAAGATGTCTCAAGTCTCTTTTGAATAATCCTTTAACCACTTAATCATAAAAACTTCTCAAAAAATATTGAGAAGTTTTTACACCCTTATTAACCGTTAACTTATTAAATTTCCTCTATGGCTGAAAAAACAATCTTAAATGCAGGTACGACTGATCCGAACAAGATCCTACCGATGAAATACAAATGGGCTCGTACTCATTATAAAAATGGTGTGGCGAACAACTGGGTTCCTGATGAGGTCAGTATGCAAAAAGACATCGAAAC